>CADFKY010000011.1 GCA_902834965.1 Veillonellaceae bacterium | reverse complement strand
GCTTAATATGAGGTTAAAAATGGCTAAATTAAAGGCTCCCGTAATGCTAGTCATCCTAGATGGCTTTGGCATGGGAGATCAATCAGATACAACCAATGCTGTAGTACAGGCGAAGCCGCACTGTTTTAATCAATTGTGGGATATGTATCCACATACAAAATTAGAAGCATCAGGGCTAGCAGTAGGACTTCCAGAAGGACAGATGGGGAATTCTGAGGTGGGCCATTTAAACCTTGGTTCTGGTCGCATTGTGTACCAAGATTTGACACGTATTACTAAAGATGTTGAATCTGGGGAGTTTTATAATCGCCCTGTTATAAAGGAACTATACGAAGTCGGTAAAAAACAAAGCTTACATCTTATTGGTCTAGTATCAGATGGCAATGTACATTGCTCCTTAGAGCACATTAAGGCAGTTATCAAAGGGACTCATGATCATGGTATTGAGCACGTTTATGTACATGCCTTGCTCGATGGTCGTGATGTAGCCCCTCAATGCGCACAAGGCTATTTAAAAGACTTAGAAGAGTATATGGCAGAGCTAAACTGTGGCAAGATTGCTACTGTGAGTGGTCGTTACTATGCGATGGACCGCGATAATCGTTGGGACCGTGTGGAACTTGCTTACAATGCGATTGTAAATGGTCAAGGTGAAAGAGCCGCATCAGCCTGTGAAGCGGTGCAACAGTCCTATGATAAAGATGCAGCAGATGAGTTTGTTCTTCCTACAGTCATTGATGCTGAAGGGACTATCAAAGATGGAGATGCAGTTATCTTCTGTAATTTCCGTCCAGACCGTGGTCGAGAACTTACAAAAGCTTTAGTGTTGCCAGAATTTGATGGCTTTAATCGTGAACCATTATCTTTATACATGGCGACTATGACTAAGTATGAAGATGGTTTACCAGTTCATATTGTGTATGAAAAGGACATTTTATCCGAAACACTAGGCGAAGTACTAAGCGTAGGTGGCTATCGTCAATTGCGTATTGCTGAAACAGAGAAATACGCTCATGTTACGTATTTCTTCAACGGTGGTAAAGAGGAACCATTTGAAGGTGAGGACCGCATACTTGTGAAATCTCCTCAAGTGGCAACCTATGATTTACAACCGGAAATGAGTGCTTATGAGGTAACTGATAAGGTCGTGGAAGCTATTCAAGATGAAACGTATGACATGATTATCTTGAACTTTGCAAATCCAGATATGGTGGGACATACAGGTAGTTTTGAAGCAGCTGTTAAAGCAATTCAGGCTGTAGATACTTGTTTAGGTCGTATCGTTGAGGCTATACGCAGTAAGAATGGTCACTTGTTAATTACGGCAGACCATGGTAATGCTGAGCTTATGGTTAACCATGAAACTGGCAAAGTTCATACGGCGCATACAACAAACTTGGTTCCTTTAATTTTAATGAGTGATACCTTAAAAACAGCTACATTAGAGGCTGGCAAATTATGTGATATTGCTCCAACATTATTAGACTTGGCTGGTATAGAACAACCAGAATCTATGACAGGTCATAGTTTAGTACAAAAAGCATAATATAGAACTTTCACTATATTAGTGGTTAACTAGAGTTATAACCTATATGGTTTTGCTCAATATATAATATCTGTCGCATGACAGTTATCCCATTAGATTTTTATGAGGTGAAGAAATGGCAGTAATTGAACAAGTCATTGCAAGAGAAATTTTAGATTCCCGCGGTAACCCAACTGTTGAAGTTGAAGTATGTTTAGAAGATGGCACTATTGCAACAGCTGCAGTTCCATCTGGTGCTTCCACAGGAAAATTTGAAGCTGTAGAATTACGTGATGGTGATAAATCCCGTTACTCCGGTAAAGGTGTATTAACAGCTATCGATAATGTAAATGCTAAAATCGGCCCTGCCATTATTGGTTATGATGCGACTGAACAAGTAGCTATCGATAACTTGATGTTGAAATTAGATGGTACAGACAATAAATCTAACTTAGGTGCTAATGCAATCCTTGGTGTATCTATGGCAGTAGCTCGTGCAGCAGCTGAATCCTTAGACTTGCCATTGTTTGCATACCTTGGTGGTTTCAACGCAAAAGAATTGCCAGTTCCTATGATGAACATCTTAAATGGTGGTGCTCATGCGGATAATAACGTAGATATTCAAGAATTCATGATCATGCCTGTAGGCGCTACATCCTTCGCAGAAGCTCTTCGTAGCTGTGCAGAAGTATATCATACATTGAAATCTGTACTTCATGATAAAGGCCTTAGCACCGCCGTAGGTGACGAAGGTGGTTTTGCTCCTAACTTGGCATCTAACGAAGAAGCATTAGAAGTAATTTGTGAAGCTATTAAAGCGGCAGGTTATGAACCTGGTAAAGACTTTAAATTAGCTCTTGATTCTGCATCTTCTGAATTCTATGAAGATGGCAAATACAATTTAGCTGGCGAAGGCAAAGTTAAAACAGCTGCTGAAATGGTGGAATTCTACGAATACTTAGTAGGTAAATACCCAATCGTATCCATCGAAGATGGTCTTGCTGAAGAAGATTGGGATGGTTGGAAATTGTTGACAGAACGCCTTGGCGATCGCGTACAACTCGTTGGTGACGATTTATTCGTAACTAACACAAAACGTTTGGCTCGTGGTATTGAGCTTGGTGTAGGTAATTCTATTCTTGTAAAAGTTAACCAAATCGGTACTCTCACTGAAGCTTTCGATGCTATGGAACTTGCTAAACGCGCAGGTTATACATGTGTAGTATCTCACCGCTCTGGCGAAACAGAAGATACATTTATCGCTGATATTGCAGTAGCTGTAAATGCTGGCCAAATTAAGACTGGTGCACCAGCTCGCTCTGAACGTGTAGCAAAATACAACCAATTGCTTCGCATTGAAGAAATGTTATATGAAACAGCACAATATAAAGGTAATGACGTTTTCTATAACTTAAAATAAAAATCGTCTTAGCTAAAAGTCCAATAAGGGCGCCCTTCGGGGCGCCTTTTTTGTATGCCTAAAAATAGAAAAGTTTTCGCTTCGTGGATTTTTAAAAATAAAGAAGGGATTTTGGGGATGATGTCGAAACCTATAACGCCATACGCTAGTGTGAGGTAAAAACATACCGCAAGGTATAGGAGGTGACCATGTATGTAGACGTAACATTAGACGACATTATCCTATATGCTTTAGAACATCATGTGAGCGATATTCACTTTGATCCCACAAAAAGTGGTGTCCAAGTTCGGTTACGACAAGATGGATTACTACGAACAAATATGACTGTGTCTTCTGAAGAGGCTGAACTTATTATCAACCGCATCAAGGTTTGTAGTGCATTAGATATTAGTGAAAAGAGATTGCCTCAAGATGGTCGATGGGCTTGGAGTCATAAGGACAAAGCCGTAACTATGCGCGTATCTACTTTGCCCAGCTTATATGGTGAGACTTTGGTCTGCCGACTTATGGGAAGTGAAGGGAGTCATAAAGACTTAATAGCTTTAGGTATGCGTGCAGATATTTTTGAGCATATTAAACAATTACTAAAACGTCCTTATGGCTTACTTCTAATCTGTGGACCTACAGGTAGTGGTAAAACGGCTACTTTATATGCCATGTTACGCATGTTAAATCTCGAGGAAACAAAGCTCATATGTCTTGAAGATCCCGTAGAGGCTGAAATTAAAGGAGCCATACAAATTGGTATTAATGAGAAGATTGGCTTTACATTTGCCAAAGGGCTTAGATCAGTGCTACGGCAAGATCCAGATACGATTATGATTGGTGAAATCAGGGATAAGGAGACGGCAGAGCTGGCCGTTAAATCTGCTTTAACAGGGCATCGAGTGTTATCTACAATTCATACTAACACAGCTATTGGTGTTGTAACGCGTCTCATGGATATGGGGGTAGAACCGTATTTAATACGGGCTACTTTAATAGGGGCAATAGCGCAACGTTTAGTTCGAAAATTTGATGGTACCAGGTATCATGGACGGACTGCGCTCTTTGAATATTTAGAAATACCAACCAATTCAGTACACTGGGATCAATTAGAAGCACATTTACTTTTGTCACTAGAGGATTCCGCTCGTGAAGCTGTATCTCAGCATGTTACATCGATAGAGGAGGTGCATCGTTGTGGACTCATGCTGTAATAGTGGAAGTTTAGAGACCATTGTTGAACAAGCAATACAATTATCATCCACAGATATTCATCTACAATGTGGTGAGCCTATCTATTTGCGACATGGTGATGGATTGAAGGCTACTTCGTTTATATGTACTACTATCTTAATTGAAGATATTTTACGACGTTGTGGTATAGCCTCTTATGAATGGCAATCTCTCGATGAAGCTTGTTCCTGTTGTGGCGTGCGTATACGTGTTCATCTATATAAGGCTAATCAAACCATATGTGGGACACTGCGGTTATTGTGCCATCAACAACTTAAGCTAGAGGATAATAGTGAAGGACATTTACTTCAAAAACTATGTGAAGCACATGATGGTCTATTGCTTGTATGCGGACCTACAGGTAGTGGGAAAAGTTTTACCTTAGCCTGTTGTATTGACTATATAAATCAAACTATGGAGCGCCATATCATTACCTTAGAAGACCCCATAGAATTTGAGTTTAAGCCTAAGAAATCTTTAATTCATCAACGTCAATTAGGTGCCGATATTAAGTCTATGTCTGACGGAATTCGAGATGCATTGCGGGAGGACCCAGATGTCATTATGGTAGGGGAACTGCGCGATAGAGAAACCTTGGAGGCTGCACTTCATGCGGCTGAAACGGGGCATCTTGTGATGGCCACTATGCATACGCAAAGGGCCGTAATGGCTGTTCACCGCATGATTTCACTATTTCCTGGTGAACAACAAGAGGAGATTCGCAGTCAAATATCTCAAGTGTTACGTGCTGTTATATGTCAACGACTCCTTAGGTGGAATCAAAAGTTTATTACCATTCGTGATATTTTGTTAAACACTCATGCAGTGGCAAATTTAATACGCACTCGTAAGGAACCGCAAATTATCTCTATTCAAGAAACACAACTGCCTATGAAAACACTAGAAATGGCCGTACGAGATGTAAAAGCACAATATGGAATGCAGCATCAACTACATACGCTATTAGATCAACAATTATCGTAGGTGCAGATATGGAGGCTTATGAATATGTCGTAAAAAATGAGAATAATGAAACAGTAAAAGGTTTGATGTGGGCAGATTCAGAACAGGAGGTCGGTACACGGTTAAAGCGCGATGGATACAAGATTTATAAAATCACTTTACAAGTAAATAAGAAAAAGCATAAGTGGAATCATACCATGGTGGTAGATGTAACCTATCAATTAGGACTACTCATCGAGTCTGGTGTGCCTTTACGGAGGGCATTACAGTTATTGTGTAATGGGAAGAGAGGGCTTTTATATACAGCCCTCTATGAATCGATTGAGAGAGGCCAAACCTTATCGCAAGCATTGCGTAATGAAGGCTGTCCTGCGATAGCCTTAGCACTACTAGAAAGTGGAGAGGCCGCAGGCACTTTAGGTGAAAGCTTACAATACATTTCACGTCACTATGACTGGGAGCGACAATTGCGACAAAAGGTTATCAGTGCTATTTCTTATCCTATATTTCTTCTTCTCATGATGAACGTATTCTTTCTCGTTACCATCCTGTTTATCATTCCATCCTTTGAGAAGGTTTTTACTACCATGCATATTACATTACCATTGATGACACGAGCCCTCTTTGCATTAGGACAAGGGTTAAAGAGTCATCCTATATTGGTCTTTATTATGCAGTGTGTAGGGATAGGTGCTTTAGTCTTTGCATACCATCAACATAGTATAAAACACAAAGTACATCGTTGGCTTTGGCTGTTGGCTCACCGATACCAATGGATGACCTGCATTTACTATACGAGTATGCTAAAGGTTTGGGCCCTTTTGTTAGATTCTGGAATTTCTATTATTCATACTATGAATATCACAAGACCTTTATGGGGCAATATGTATGGTGCCGAATGTAGTGAGAAAGTAGAGGCAAAGTTATTAACTGGCCATTCTTTTGAAGAGAGCCTTAGAACTGAGAATATTGGAAATTCCTTTATATGGCAAATGATTTCTATTGGCGAGGAAAGTGGAGAGCTCGTTAAAATGCTACATCATTGTGGACATTACTATGAATCTATACTTTCAAAATATATCGCCCGACTAGAGAGACTTTTAGAACCAATTTTGCTAACTGTAATGGGAATTGGTGTAGCCGTTTTAGTTGTATCTGTTATGTATCCATTATTTACGTCTATTGCTAAGTTGGGAGGGCAATAGCTATTTATAGTTAGCACAATATCTATTTATAGTTAGAACAATAGAGGTCAATATAAATGGATAGCTGTTATTTAATCATTAGAAGGAGGATATTATGAGTTCTGTTATACATATGGTTCATGGTTTAAATTCTCGATTAGAACTATGTGGTCAATGGGTTTTAGACCACTTACATATTTCTCGTGTTCGGGAAAATCTCAAGAAGTCGAGAAAAGGGGGCTTTACCCTTGTTGAGTTAATGGTTGTGGTAGCCGTTATTGCTATATTGGCAGCTATTGCGATGCCACAATTCTTATCGGCTGCTGATAGAGCACGAAATGCGAAGGAAACGGCAGATATTCAAATAATTAAAAATGCAACGCAGCTCTATATGATTGACAAGAATGTAGATACACCACCAACTGTAGAAAATCTATATAAAGAAGGTTATCTTACAGAACATGTTAAGACTGCAAAGGATAAGGAATATACCATTACTTATGAAGTGGTTAATGGCGGTACTGCAAAAGCAGTTGTAGTTAAAGCACCTGATGCACCTTAACGTAATTTATATCTAGCATTTAGTATCTAGCATCTAATATCAGTATCAAGTAACTGGTATTTAGTATTTAATATTTAATGTGCATGTATTAATGATAGGAATGTAGATTTAGGTTTTCATATATATGTAGTTATATCAATCGTTAGATTTACATATCTATAGTTGATTGTATGGAAGGACAAGGTATGAAAGGGACTCATTATGTTATAGCACTGATCGTGTATATAGCATCCATAGTACTACCTATTATAGTTTCATCCCAGGTAATATCCTTTATTCACGTTGCTTTGTATGCTGTGTTTTCACTCATCATCATAGCAGGTGCTACCATCGATATGCATTACTATATATTACCTGATGAAGGGGCCTTAGTGCTTGTTATAGGTGGCATTTTGTATAGCTTTCTAACTGATAAGTCTATGCTTATAACAATCATAAGTGTTATGACTGTAGGTACTATTACATATGGACTTCGTCTTATTAGTCATAAAGGTTTTGGACTAGGTGATGTGAAATGGTTTTCTGCTATTTCCATGTGGCTTACGCCATGGGAGATTATATGCTTTTTTTACGTAGCCTTTTGCGTTGGTTCTCTCTATCTCTTACTAACGAGCTATCGTAATCGATATATTCCATTTGGTCCCTTTCTATGCTTTGGTGGTTGGTGTGCCTTACATGGCGGATCCTATATGGAGGTGTTATATCAATGGTTAAGGCACAACCTATACATCATCAGTTTGGCTCTTTGTTAGCCGAGTGGATTATTGCTATTAGTTTATTTTTACTTTTGATTTCTCTATCTTTGCCTATTGTTACGACGCCCAGTCGTTATACCTTAAATGGAAGTACTCAAGAAGTGGTATATATGTTAAAAAAGGTTCAACTTTGGTCCATGCTTGGTCATAAGTCAAATGGGAAAGGGCGCATGTTATTCATATTAAATAAAGATAGCTATACCTTAGAGGAGGATGCGCATCATCATACAGTCGATATATCGTTACCTACAGGGATTGAAAACGTACAACCTTTAACGATTATCTCTTTTTCTTCTCTAGGATTGCCTTATGATGGAACGGAACTTATTTTACGGGATCGAGAAAGTGGTGAGAGAAATCGTATATGGATATCTGTGCAGACGGGACGTATTCGATGGGAAGAAGTACACTAAGGGATTTATGTATGGAGATGCCTTAGTATCAACAGCCATTATTATGTTTATATTGCCTGTTATACTATCTGTATTTTGGATGGCTACCTTGACAATCTATAAGGCTTATTATTGGGATTATATAGTACAAGACACTGTAACATATTTAGAGGAAAGTAAGTCCCAGTATTACAAAACAGGTCACATTCAAGAAGGGATTCATAACTCTCAATTTATCATGAGCCCTAGGGAATCTATTACTTATAATATACACATAGAACCTACCGTAGAGAATGGCATTGCCCTACAACGATTAACTGTACAGGCCATAGATAATGAAACTATTGTGTATAGCTTATCTCTCGTTTTGGAGGAAATACGTTGAGTACTCATGATAAACAAAGTGGTTTTATTTTGTATTCTACACTTATGAGTATAACTATTTCTACTATCGTTCTAACCTTATTATTAGGGATAGTTTTTTACGGAGTTATGTGGAATGCAAAATTAATAGATAGTGTTGCGATGATGGAGGATGGCCGGTATACAAGGCGTATGGTTGTAGCTCAAATTATATGGAATCCTGTACAGGTAACTGTAGAGGATAGAAATAAGACTTTATATGTTCACGATACTAAACGGACTACATTAACTGTACAACGCCATGCGCTGTATAGAAAACTTACGGATGGCAGCTTGCAACCGGTTAGTGGTAGCCGCATTATAGGTACAAAAGATAAGCGAAATGTGGGGTATACACAAGAGCATCCATTTAGTATAGATGAAAGTGAAACTATCCACATGCGTTGGTATATTACTAATCGATTTACTGGTGATAAGCAATATACTGCTGGATATGGAGGATTAGCTATATATGAAGTTTCTATAGGTCAAAGTAGTATATATGATTGGTATAAATATCATGAAGAACCGAGTCATGAACATGGGAGCCCATAATGCTGGATTTATTACATATGTAGCAATACTTACAATGTCTTTTTTATTATTGTTAGCCTTTATGGGGCTGCGTATTGGTCAAATTTGTGAAGGTAATGCAATAGATGAATTGCATTTAGAAGAGGCACACTATGCAGCTCAAAGTGGAGCACATTGGTTTGTAGGCTATTGTAGAGTGGGTAATACATGGGACTTTCAGCAAAAGCTAATAGTAGCTGATGATGCGGACGTAGAAATAACGATTGAAGCTGACCCAGTATCAGAAAACCCTCGTCATGTTATGAGTTATGGGAAATTGAAGCGTCACAAAATTGTCAGTCGAATACATATGTATGTGACGGTAGATAAGGATAATAATATGCATGTTATAAAGGTGAAACCATATTGAGGTGAATCTATGAAACGAAAAAAGAAAATACATACTGGAGTATGTATTACAGATGAACGTATTGTATGTGTTACAGCTCATGTAGAAAATAAAACTATGGTCATTACCGATGCACTAGAAATGAAACGCAGTGCACCTATTGATGAGGATATTCGAAAATTTATTGAAATGTATGATTTAGATGATGGTGCCTACAGCATTGTTGCAAATATTGATACACAAATGCATGTGGCACCTTATGATCCTCACGATTTTGATATGAAAGAGTTCATCAAGTGGAATGTAGAGGATTACTTTAGCTTTGATGGAGATAGCTTCCAAATGGATGCGTGTCGTCGAGAATATCCAAGACATAATTATCATATGTTTATGGTAGCTGTAGAGCGTCATTCATTAGAACTGTTAAAACAAGGAATACGAGACACTTATGCTCCAGTAGATGTAATCGATTTTTGGCCTATCCCTATTTGTTACAGTTTGATGCGGCGTAGTGGGACTGTAACTGGCGTTGTTGAAAAGGGTGATTTACACTTATGGCTATGGTGGAACGATATATGTATTCAAGAATGTAGAATTCCAATTACTAGTACCGATGTATCAGAAGGGATAGAACAGCTTGAGGCTAGATTGCAGGAGTTTGGCGTAGATGAAATACAAGGCATTAAGCTGTATGGTTTAGAACAGTTAACTGAAGAGGAACGAAAGGATATGGAAGCTATTATTTCTATATATGGAGAGACGGAGTATATTCCTCTACTATTTTTAGGTCGTGGTCGTAATCGGTGTAAACAAGGCCAACTAGATTGGGATATGGCCATTGGTATGGCAGCAAGGGGGCTTAAATGGATTGGCTTGGGCTGGTAAGGATAGACACATTAATCTAATGCCTCGTTCGTTACATTGGCATAGTATATGGCACAGATATCGATATTATCTATATGGAATGAGTATTGTATACGGAATAGTAGGATTATTATCTTTAGGTTATTGCTGGACTAGTTACGAACATTATAAAGCTGAAAAATCAGAACTATTGAGTCTATTAGAAAATCCACAGTATCAGTCTATAGAGAAACAGTATGCAGATATAATAGCCGTTAAAGATCAAATTCTTAAGAATAGTTCAAAAAATAATACATCATCTGTGATTCAAAATACTATAGTCCTATATGTCATTGATATAGCTATGGAGCAAGGTATTAGTTTACAGCACCTCCATATAAAAGATGGACAGATTAGTGTGGATGGTGCAGGTGTTACTGATGACGCGTGTCGTAAGTTTATAGCTAGTCTTCAACACAGACTAATAGGAATGGAGTGTCATGGAACAGTTAAAGCAGATAAAGGTATATATACATTCCATGTGGAAGGATCTAAAGGAGAGCACAACACATCCAGTAGAGAAGATACTAATGATCGTAATAGTGTGGAGCATCATCATTAGTAGTTCACTATATGGATGTATTAGTTTAAATCAGAAAGTTACTCAATTGAAAGAGCGACAAGAAAACTATGTTATTAAAATGCATGCTGAGTCAGATTATATTGTATCTAAGGAAGCCAAATTATTAGAGTCATTTACGCAAAATAAGGTATCTAACACGAGTTCTAATACAAGTGTTTTTGATTCTTTGCAAGGAGAACCATTAATGATTGTTAGTACTGATGAGCATGAAGGTGTATTAGAGTTAACTGTATTAGGGAGTACAGAACGCCTTATAAACTGGATTAATACTGTTGATGAGAAAGAACCTTCACGCCGTATAGAAATAGAGGATATAGAACGGAAAGGCAATGTAGTATATGTACATTGTGCAGTGAAACCAATTATGAGGTCTTAACATATAAATTATTTTTAGTAATACTAATAGAGACAGATTATAGAGAGTTAGTCTATAGTCTGTCTTTGTTTTTGTAGCATTTTATAGTACAATGAAGGATATGAAATAATAAGGGGCACATAAATAGATGATAATAAAACGCAATATTATGCTCATCGGTTCTATGGGAAGTGGCAAAAGTCATTTCGGTCGTAATCTTGCAGAACGCAAGGGATGGCAATTTGTAGATACTGATCGCGTATTAGAAGGTCGTTTTGGGTTGCCTATTGCTGAAATATTCAAGAAAATTGGAGAAAAAGCATTCCGTCGTGCTGAAATGGATGTACTTAAAAAGGTATGCTTATACCATGAAGCGGTTATATCTGTAGGTGGTAATTTTCCTATTGAACATCGTACGTTAAAAGTATTAAAAAAATACTCGTATATTATTGGTATTCGCGCTGCACAATTTCGTATTGTGAGCCGTGTAAATCGCCGAATTGGGAAACGGCCAACTATGGATTACAATAATGTACATGCTTTTGTACACGCTATGATACAATCCTGGAAACCAGTATATAAGCAGTGTGATTTTGTACTAGATACAACAAATGGTCGGACCTATGATTTTATGCAACGTATTGAAGATGAATTAGTTGCTTCAGGTGTGCAATTTAAAGCAAGACGTCAACCCAATGATATGGACAATGGAGATGATAAAGAATCATCTCAAGAACTAAAACTAAATAATTCTGTTACTAGAAATACAAATGATAGAAGAATACCTAAGAAAATAGAAGCTCATAAACGAACTTCTCATACATTAGGTTCTAATAAGGTAGTATCTAATACATCTTGCTATGATAAACGTCGTAAACATAAGACGTCTAATCAGTCAGGTAAAGGACGTAAGTCAGAAGCTATATCCAAACAACGTACACCACAAGGGGGTAATGGATATGAGAAGAATCGCAATACTAACAAGCGGCGGAGACGCACCTGGAATGAACGCCGCCATCAGAGCGCTAACTAGAAAAGCTATCCATGAAGGTTTTGAAGTATTTGGTATTGAACGAGGCTATTTAGGCATCATTGAAGAACAGATATTACCTTTAACGAATCGTGCCGTAGGCGGTATTATAACCCAAGGTGGTACGATGCTAAAAACAGCTCGTTTTCCTGAATTCCAAAATGAAGAGGTTCAGAAAAAGGCCTATAATATTTTAAAAGCTCATGGTATAGATCATCTCATCGTTATTGGTGGGGATGGTTCCATGCGTGGTGCCACAAGTTTGGCAAAACTTGGTATGTCCACCATGACTATTCCTTGTACCATAGATAATGATATGGGTGGTACTCAATATACTATAGGCTTTGATACAGCGCTGAATACTGTGGTTGATGCGGTTGGTAGAATTCGTGATACTTCTAATTCACATGAACGAGTAGCCATTGTCGAAGTAATGGGACGTAAGGCAGGTCATATTGCGCTTAAAGCTGGACTTGCGTGTGGTGCTGAAATTGTACTCGTTCCTGAAAATCCTATGCCTTTACATGAGGTATGTCGCCATTTAAAGGAGACACAGATTCGTGGTAAAGAATATAGTGTGATACTCGTTGCAGAAGGTGCTTATAATAGTGGGGAAGTTAAATCCTATATTAAGGATCATACGGAATTTGATCCGAGCTTAACCGTATTGGGGTATTTACAACGCGGTGGCGGTCCATCTGCATTCGATGCTATTTTAGCGGCTCGTATGAGTGAAACCTGTATTGAGTTATTGATGAATGGTACAGATAATCGATTAGTAGGCTATATAGATGGCCATATTCGTCCTATATCCTATCAAGAGGCTGAACGCCTAGAATTCCCAATTAATGAAAAGGACTATACACTACTATCTATATTGAGTAGTTAAGACGATTTAAAAGTGACCCGAAAGGGTCATTTTCTTTTTATCATGATTTATTCATTAATGAAATTATATTGCATAAAAGTAATTGGTACTGTATAATTTAAAAATACTAATAGTATCATCATAAATAGATACTTTATTGGCAATATCTTCATCTTTTTATAAGGAGATTATAATGAAAGAATTCTTACAAAAGCATCGTAAACGCATTATTGCTGGTGCTGTTGTTCTTTGTGTTCTTGGTGGTGGTACATACTACTACATGCATAGTGAAGATTCTAAGCAAACACAAAACTTATATACTACTGGCAAGGTAGAAAAGGGTGATGTAAAAACGAGCATTAGTGCTACGGGTACTATTAACCCTGTTAATTATGTAGACGTTTCTACGAATGTGGCTGGTAAACTTGAAAAAGTTTTAGTTAAAGAGAATGATCAAGTTACAGCTGGTCAAGTGATTGCCTATATTGATACACGTCAATTACAAGCCTCTGCAGATGATGCTCGCGCTGCATTATCTAAGGCAGAACTTGATATGAATCGTTATAAAGCATTAGCCGATCAAAATGCCATTGCTCAACAAACTTATGATGATTCTGTAACCGCTTATGAACGCGCAAAATCTACGTATGACCGCGCAGCAGCAGATTTAAATGATGCTACTATTACGGCGCCAATGTCTGGTACTGTTATTGGTACACCGTTGAAAGCTGGTCAAACTATCAGTACTGGTATTTCTACACAAATGATTATCGCTACGATTGCAGATTTAAGTGATTTAGAAATTTACCTAACTGTAGATGAAACAGATATTGGTAGTATCAAACAAGGAGCTAAAGTAGAATTTACAGTAGACTCTAAGCCAGGTGAAACTTTCACAGGTTACGTGTCTGAAATTGCAAAAGGTACAAAAGGCAATATGGGCGCTACAAGCAATAGCGTTGTGTACTATACCGTAAAAGTTCAAATTCCTGAAAATATTTCAAACAATTTCTTACCATCTATGACGGCTCGTGCAACTATTTTTGGCGAAGATATTAAAAATACATTGGTAGTACCTCTTACTGCAGTGCGTACAGATAAGCAAGGGGAATATGTATATGTTATTAAAGATGGTCAACCAGTACGTACAGCTGTTTCTACAGGTGTAACTGGTGATACTAATGTACAAATTCTAAAAGGTTTATCTGAAGGTGATGAAATCATCGTAAGTGGTGATGTAACAGCACCTAAGAATAATAGCCGTGGACCATTCTAATAGTAGGTGAATATGAATCAAGCAGTAATCGATATACAAGGGATTACGAAGACCTATGTAAATGGTAAATTATCGGTGCCTGTTCTGCATGGTATCGATTTACTGGTCAACAAAGGCGAATTTGTGTCTATTATGGGTCCATCTGGTTCTGGTAAGTCTACCTTTATGAACATACTTGGTTGTTTAGATAGACCAACAACAGGTTCGTATCGTCTTAATGGTAATGAGGTTGCTACCTTATCAGACGATGAATTGGCCTTTGTACGAAACAAACAAATAGGCTTTGTATTCCAAAGTTTCAACTTATTAACAAAATTGACAGCTTTAGAGAATGTGGCGCTCCCTATGATTTATGCAGGGATGGATAAAAAGTCACGTAATGAACGTGCCGCCGCATTGTTATCCTCTGTTGGCCTTGGGGATCGTATGGATCACTTGCCATCTGAGTTATCTGGTGGTCAGCGTCAACGTGTAGCCATAGCTCGCGCGTTAGCGAATAATCCGGCTATCATCATGGCCGATGAACCGACAGGCAACCTTGACTCCAAGTCGACTATTGATGTTATGAATATCTTTAGAGGTCTCTATGATGAAGGGCGTACAATTATCCTCGTTACTCATGAACCTGAAATTGCAACCTATGCAAGTCGTAATGTAGTATTGCGTGATGGTTTGATTGTAGAGGATTCTCAAAATCTCAATATGACACCTGTACAGGAGGTGACTCATGTATAAAGAGAGTTTCTTGATGGCATGGGCATCCCTCATTGCTAATAAAATGCGTTCTATTTTAACCATGCTAGGTATTATTATCGGTGTAGCTGCCGTAATTGCTTTAGTATCTATTGGTAATGGTGTAAAGCAAGATATTCAAAACTCCATTTCTAGCTTAGGTTCAAATTTATTGATGGTTATGCCAGGTGCGCCGCGTACTCCAGGTGTACGACCAACGCCAGGATCCATGAAATCCTTAAAGGTAGCTGATTACGAAGCTATTGCAAAACTAGATGGCGTTAAAGCTGCAAGCCCAATGACAAATGGCGCATATGTAGTTATTTATCAAAATAAAAACTGGACTACTTCAGTGTCTGGTGTTAATGCTAATTATTTAGATGTTAATAACTGGTCCATGAAATCTGGGCGCTTCTTATCTGAAAAAAATGTACAGAATCGTGAACGCGTTGCTGTAGTTGGTAAAACGGTAGTCAAAAATTTATTTGGTGATGAAAATCCAGTAGGCGCTGAAATTCGTGTTAAAAATATTCCATTCCGAATTATTGGTGTTCTCAATAGTAAAGGTAGTGGTGCGATGGGTAATGACCAAGATGATATGGTTATTATTCCTTACACAACAGCGATGGAACGGGTAGACGGCATTGATTATTTACGAATGATATATGTGGTAGGTAAAGATGAGAATGGTATCGATCGCTTGCAGTCCGATATTGAAAACTTATTACGTGTACGACATGGTATCAAAGATACAAATCTTGATGACTTTAACATTCAAAATATGAACTCCATTATGGAAACTATGGAAGAAACAACGGGGACATTGACCTTGTTCCTTGGTGCGGTAGCGGCTATTTCTCTCGTAGTTGGTGGTATTGGTATTATGAATATCATGCTTGTATCCGTTACTGAACGGACTCGAGAAATCGGTGTTCGTAAAGCCTTAGGTGCAACTTATAATGTCATTGTTACACAGTTCCTTATCGAAGCTGTTGTAATCAGTTTGATGGGTGGTATCATTGGTATTATTCTCGGCGTTGGGTCTTCTAAGTTAATAGGTATGGCCTCAGGGCTGAGTACTGTTATTTCCATTCCAACCATCATAATGTCCTTTGCTTTCTCTATGGCTATCGGCTTGGTATTTGGTATTTATCCTGCTCGTAAAGCGGCAAAACTTAATCCAATCGATGCATTACATTATGAATAGTTTTGAACTTGTCATAATGTTTTGTAAAGAACATACTATATAATTATATAGAGTTGTTCGCATATGGTGCGTTGCATGATACAATATGTATGATGTAACGCACTATTTTTATATATTTGTATTGAATTTGGGATATAAAACCATAGAGATTTTAATACAAATAATGAAATAGAATGGGAATTTAGATTAGTTAGTCTATAGATGTGTATATAGAACGGAGAACATTATGGCTACAACATTGTTAGAATATTTTAACGAATTACGAGATCAGAATCCATTTTCTTGGGTAAAAGATTCCGAGATTACAGCTGTTGAACCTGGTCATGCAGAAATGATATTACAAACAAATGAAACAGACTACTGCAACTTTAGAGGAGATTTACATGGTGCTGTTTGTATTGGTTTAGCAGATAGTGTAATGGGGACAGCTTGTTTTACATTGGGAAAATCTGTTAGCACTATTGATCTTAATGGTAACTATGTGAAAGCTGTTAAGGGTGGTACTGTATTGCGTGGTGTATCCAATGTAGAGCATAATGGTAAAACAACTATGGTTGCTACAGCACGTATCTATAATGAACTAGGTGAACTTGTTCACTTGGCACGGGGTACATTTTTTGTACTAGAAGAGAAGCCATTACCTGAATTACCATGGCGTTTTATTGAAGAAGACAACCCTGATTTGGTATAATATAGTTTAGACTTTTAAATATAGGAGGATGCTTGAATGGAACAAGAATTACAACGTATTAAGGCAGAAGCCCTTGATGCCATCAAAGGCGCTGCTATCATACAAACGTTGCAAGATATACGTGTTAAATATTTAGGTAAAAAAGGTGAGGTAACAGCATTACTAAAAGGTCTTGGTAAATTATCTCCTGAAGAACGCCCTAAGGCTGGTGCTCTTGTTAATGCGGTTCGTGAAGCATTAGAGGCTGAAATTGATGCTGTTAAAACTCGTATGGAAACGGCAGAGTTAAATGCTCGCTTAGAACAAGAACGCATCGATATTACATTGCCTGGTCGTGCACAAAAATTTGGTCATATCCATCCATTAACTAAGGTTAATGAAATGATTGAGGACTTCTTCATGAAAATGGGGTATACCGTTGAAGAGGGTCCAGAAATTGAACAGGATTACTTTAACTTCGAATGCTTAAACTTGCCTAAAGATCATCCTGCACGTGATATGCAAGATTCCTTCTATATTACAGAAAACTTCTTATTGCGTACCCATACATCTCCAGTACAAGCTCGTACAATGCAACGTCATGAGCCTAACAGCCCAATCCGTATGATTGCGCCGGGTAAGGTTTATCGTTGGGATTATGATGCAACACATTCCCCAGTATTCCATCAAGTGGAAGGTCTCATCATTGATGAGCATATTACATTTGCTGATTTGAAAGGCACATTAGAGTCCTTCTTACGTCACATGTATGGGGATGAAACAAAAGTACGTTTCCGTACAAGCTTCTTCCCATTCACAGAGCCATCTGCAGAAGTAGATATTTCCTGTGTAATGTGTGGTGGTGAAGGTTGCCGTGTATGTTCTCATACAGGTTGGCTTGAAATCTTAGGATGCGGTATGGTTCATCCTGATGTATTGCGTATTAATGGGTACGATCCTGAAAAGGTTAAAGGCTTTGCCTTTGGCATGGGCGTAGAACGTATTGCTATGCTTTTATATGGCATTAACGATTTACGTCTATTCTTTGAAGATGATGTACGATTCTTGGAACAATTTTAGGAGGAACTCATGAAAGCAAGTTTACAGTGGATGAATGAATACGTGCCTGTGGATATGAATCGTCCTGCTCAAGAATTGGCCGATGAATTAACACAAGCTGGTATTCCTGTAGAAGATGTCATTGCTATGGATAATGGCATTAAGAAAATTTATACTGGTAAAATCGTAGAAATTACGAAACATCCAGATGCAGATAAATTACAAGTATGTCAAGTTGAATGCCTTACTGAAGAAGGTGAGCCTGTTACAAAACAAATCGTAACAGCAGCAACAAATGTAGCGGTAGGTCAAATCGTACCTGTAGCGTACCATAAATCTCGCTTAGCTGATGGAACAGAAATTAAAAAAGGTAAATTGCGTGGTGTTGTATCCGAAGGTATGTTCTGTTCTGTTGCAGAATTTGGTATCTCCAGCGATTTAGTATTGCCAGAAGAAGCACAAGGTATTTATATCTTTCCTGAAGGCACACCAATCGGCCTTGATGTAAAAGATGTATTAGGATTAAATGACACAGTATATGAATTTGAATTGACTGCAAACCGTGCGGACTGCTTCTCCATGGTTGGTTTATCCCGTGAATTCGGCATGATGACAAATCAAAAAGCTTTATTCCCTGTTATCATGGTTAACGAAAATGGTGAGTCCATTGAAGGCAAAGCATCTGTATCTATCGAAGCGGATGATCTTTGCACACGATTCATGTCTCGTATTGTTACAGATGTAAAGGTTGAACCATCTCCATTGTGGATGCAAAATCGTTTGCGTAACAGTGGCATTCGTCCTATTAATAATGTTGTAGACGTAACAAACTATGTTATGTTAGAACTTGGTCAACCTATGCATGCCTATGACTATGACCATATAAAAGGTCATCAATTAGTGGCAAGACGTGCTAAAAATGGTGAAGTTCTTGTTACACTTGATGGTTCTGAACGTGAATTGAATGACTCTATGCTTATTATTGCCGATGCAGAACGCCCAGTAGGTGTAGCTGGTATCATGGGTGGCTTTGATAGCGAAGTAACAAATGAAACTACTACTGTTATGCTTGAAGCTGCTGTGTTTAATGGACCATCCATTCGCCGCACTGCAAAAGCACTTGGTATGCGTTCTGAAGCATCTGGACGTTTTGAACGTGGTGTAAACCATAAATACACTGCCTATGCTATCGACAGAGCAGCACAGTTGTTGCAACAAATTTGCCCATCCTGTAAAGTTGACGTAGGCATTATCGATGTGTACAAGAACCCTGTAGAGCAACATACAGTTACTTTCACAGCAAAACAAATCAACGATTACTTGGGTACAAATATCGAAAAAGACGAAATGGTTCGCATTTTGACTGCTCTTGAATTTGTTGTAACTGAAGAAGGGGACCAATTATCTGCCCTCGTTCCAACATGGCGCGGTGACGTAACAGTAATGCCTGATATCGCTGAAGAGGTAGCTCGTATTTATAACTATGATAATATTGCTCCTACAATTCCTGTAGCCGTATTGTCCTCTGGTGGTATGACGCCTAAGAAAGCTCTTACGAAAGAGGTAACACACGGGTTAGCTAAATTGGGTATGACTCAAATCATTACATTTAGCTTTATGCATAAAGATGGCCTTTCCAATATGATGCTTCCAGAAGGGGATAGCCGTTATACAGCCATTCCAATTTTGAATCCTATTTCCGAAGAAT
>CADFKY010000010.1 GCA_902834965.1 Veillonellaceae bacterium | reverse complement strand
CCAAATATACTTCAGAATCAACGTGACCCATACGACCACGGAAGTTACGGTTTGTTGTGGAAACGGTGCGCTCCCCTGCAGCCATGATACCCATATAACCGCCTAGACAAGGACCACATGTTGGCGTGGACACAGCGCAATCAGCTTGAATGAAGATGTCTAACAAACCATCTTTCATAGCTTGGTCGTATACATCTTGGGACCCAGGAATTACGATACAACGAACGAATGGAGCTACTTTGCGACCTTTGAAGATCTCTGCAGCTGCCACCAAGTCTTCGTAACGGCCATTTGTACAAGAGCCGATGATAACTTGGTCGATTTTAATATCTTTGTCGATTTCGTTGATGTAATGTGTGTTGGATGGCAAATGTGGGAATGCTACAACTGGTTGTAATTTGGACAAGTCAATTGTAATAGTTTGGGCATATACCGCATCAGCATCTGGAGTGATTGGCTCAACAGGGCGATTTACGCGACCTTTGATGTATTCTTCAGTAATTGCGTCGTAAGGGAATACGCCACATTTACCGCCCGCTTCGATAGCCATATTACAAATTGTAAGACGGTCAGCCATAGTCATATGCTGTACGCCTTCGCCGGCGAATTCAAGAGCCATGTAACGAGCGCCGTCTACACCGATTTGACCAATCAAGTCAAGAATTACATCTTTCCCCGTTACCCATTTATTAGGTTTACCGATAAGCTCAACCTTAATAGTTTCAGGCACTTTGAACCAAGTTTTACCTTCCGCCATAGCAACGCCCGCATCAGTGGAGCCTACGCCTGTGGAGAATGCATTCACCGCACCATATGTACAAGTATGAGAGTCAGCACCGATCATCATTTCACCAGGACCGATAAGACCTTTTTCTGGCAAAATAACGTGCTCGATACCCATTCTACCTACTTCAAAGTAGTTTGTAATGCCGTGTTCGCGTACGAAGTCGCGCATGACCTTAGCTTGTGTAGCAGATTGAATATCTTTATTTGGTGTGAAATGGTCAGGCACCAAGTAGATTTTATGACGGTCAAATAGAGGTTTGCCGATTTTTAAGAACTCTTTGCGCGCTGGTGGGAATGTGATGTCGTTCATCAATACCGCATCCAAATGACATTCGATGATTTGGCCTGGTTTTACAACATCAAGACCCGCGTGGCGAGCCATATTCTTTTCAGTAATGGTCATACCCATATTATTCTTCCTCCTGTTGTTCTAGCTCCATAGCTAGGAATACTGAGTTTACTGCATTAATATATGCATTTACACTTGATTTAACGATATCGGTGCTGATACCACGACCATGGTACAAGCGACCGTTGTATTCTACCTTAAGGGTTGCTTCCCCAAGGGCATCTTTGCCGGCTGTTATGGCGCGAATTTGGTAATCTTTCAAGCTAATTGGCAAGCCAACCACACGTTCAACCGCTTTAAGGGACGCATCTACTGGACCGTCACCTACGGCAGCATCCGCTCTTTCACCATCTGGAGTCATGAGACGAACGTCAGCATAGGCATAGCCTTTCTCGCCCAATTTGTAGTATTGAGCCACGAGCTCAAATGCTTTTTTGTGGTGAAGATTATCTACAACAAGGGCTACGATATCATCATCGTATACTTGTTTTTTGCGGTCAGCCAATTCTTTGAATTTAGCGAAGAGGTCGTTGATTTTCTCTTCTGTGAAAGATTGGAAACCAAGTTTTGCCAAATGATCAGCAAAGGCATGACGGCCAGAGTGTTTACCCAATACGAGGTCTGTTTTTTCAGCCCCTACGGACTCAGGAGTCATGATTTCATACGTTTCAGGGTTGCTCATCATACCATGTTGGTGAATACCAGACTCATGAGCAAAGGCATTGGAACCCACGATTGGTTTATTTGGAGGAACTACAACACCTGTTAAACGGCTCACAAGTTTAGATACTTTCGTAAATTGTTTTGTATCAATGTTCACTTGAAGGTCGCCGAAGTAATCATGGCGTGTTTTTAGAGCCATTACAACTTCTTCAATCGCTACGTTACCAGCCCGTTCGCCTAGACCATTAATTGTGCCTTCTACTTGGCGTGCACCTGCTTTAATAGCAGCTAACGTATTTGCATTAGCAAGACCTAAGTCATCATGACAGTGAACGGAGATGATGGCATTTTCAATGCCTGGTGTATGTTCTTTGATGTAACGGATTTTATCACCGAACTCATTAGGGTTCATGTAACCCACTGTATCTGGTACGTTAATAATTGTAGCGCCACCAGCAATTGCAACACCAAATACTTGGCATGCGAAATCTAAATCAGAGCGTGCCGCGTCTTCACCAGAGAACTCGATTTCATCAACCTTACCTTTTGCATATGCCAATACGGATTTAACCTTATCCAATACCTCTTGGCGAGTCATTTTTAATTTATATTCCATATGAAGTTCGGAAATAGCAATGAATACATGCAAACGGCTACGTTCCGCATCTTTCAATGCATCAATCGCTTTTTGTACGTCCTTTTCATTGGCACGAGCCAACGCACAAATTGTTGCACCTTTGACTTCGCGTGCAATCGTTTGTACCGCTTCAAAATCTCCAGGGGATGCCGCCGGGAAACCGGCCTCAATAACGTCGATGCCGAGGCGTACTAGGCCTTTCGCAATTTCAATTTTTTCAGGAGTTTGTAAAGATACACCTGGTGTTTGTTCCCCATCACGAAGGGTTGTATCGAAGAAATATACGCGATTTTGATCCATAATCTTCACCTTTTCTATTCTAATAAAACATAACGCTGTATTATATCTATCCATTGTGAAAGTTTAGTAAAACCGCCGATTTCAATACTATTTCAGCTGATGCCAACGTAGATACATCAAATCAGTAATTTTACTAGACTTTTACAATAAAAAAAGCCCCTCAGAACAACTGTCGTTGCTCAAAGGGGCGTTATATTCATAACACGGTACCACCCTAATTGGGACTCGTTTCGGGTATAACGGAACCACCGTCGATGACTACTGCTGTATTCGCCATCAAAGCTCACGGGAGAGTGTCAGCGTACAACCTCTATTGCCTCGCACCAACCGGCAACTCTCTGAAAGCAGGACTTGTAAACCTTTATACCCATTCATAGCTTGTTTTAAGATATAAAGGTATTGTACTGTATTCTATAGAGTTATGTCAATTAAAATAAGATGAATATACTGTATTCTAATATTTATCTATATATCTCTCTTTATCAATCCTTCTAGAAACGTATATATGTACGGTGTATAATCTAGTTGTTACTACTCCAATCTGGTAACAGAAAGGAGGTGAGACTATGTTAGACATTTTGATATCCCTTTTAATGTCTGTCATAGCAGGTATAACTTGTCACTATATCTGCAAGTGGCTAGATAGACATTCTCGTTAGTAACTAGCACAATAAAAATAGCAGGGCTGCCACCCTGCTATTTTTTCGTTCATATGAGACTATGTCACATATTGACATCCCTTGTCATATATAGAATAACACTTCACTATATTATAGTCAATGTAGCCTCTACTCAAATACTCTTAAAAGCTTATCCACTCTAAACTCTCAAAATTATTTAGAATTCGTTTATCCATTTTTACCACTTCATTAGATAGCTCTATTCGATTATTAACAAAGGAAATGTCTGTATACCAGTCCTTTAAACTAGCATATACTTCATTTTCCAGATCAATAATTACGGTTTCTATGGGGTCCCAAGTTTTGCATTGTACAGACTCGACCATAACCATACTAGTCCCTATGAAAGTAACATCCCTACCATAAATCCAAAATGGCAATGTCTGTCCCTTTATAGTAATGGAGTATATGGCATCTCCATGAGGTGGTTCCGTTTCATATTGTGCTTTTATTTTGTACTTTTCCATTATCTTGTTGCTAGCATTTTCTATATATGGCAACGTTGAAATTCTGTAATTTTCTGCGTTCATATAAGCTCCATTATTTTAATATTAAACACAACAAAGGTTACCTATGTAATCATCATAGTTCTGTTATCAGTAGTCACTATCATTGCACTAATTAAATAGTACAACGATAAACGCCTAACGTATAGAGGAGTGCAGTCCTCTAACACGTTAGGCGCCATCATAATTTTGTTCAGTTTTAGATGAGCCTAACGCCCTAATCACGTTAATGGGCTCTCTTTATATGTATATTATAAGCTAATCATAATTAAAAAAATAGTACAATAAATAACTCAATTTATACCTACACTCTTAATAATTTTCCTAGCCCGGTTAACAGAAATAGGCTCATTAAATAAGAGCACATGGTTCTGCCCCTCATACTCCCAAGACGCTAAGTAAACAGAGTCATCTACCATTCGATAGGTTACCGTCATGCCATTTACAACCTCTGTTTTCTGAGGCACATAATCCTTATAGTCACCTGCGATATTACCAGATAAAGTAGATACGCGATATTTAATATACTTCGGCATATCATCTACACGGTCAAAGTATTTTCCTTTTAAAAGCTCATGATAGGAATATACTACTTGTAGTACATCATGATCCACAATAGATACATGTACAGGGCGGAGGCCCGCTACCCCACTTGGTAACTGCGGTTTAAAGTTCAAATGCTGCTTAGCCGCATATACAGTATCAAACACCTCTATTGCCTGACCCTCGCGAGTACTTCTATAATCGCTATCAGTCATAGTGCAACTGCCAAGTCCATCTGGACAAGGAAACTCATTTCGATCACCGTAGGGCTGGTCATAAATAGAATTACCATTGAGACGGAACCGCATCAAATCATCTGCGGAGGCAACATTTATAGAACCAATGAAAGCTAACATAGCCAATGCACATACAACCTTTTTCATAACTATTCCCTTGCAGTACTATTTTTCAGCATTCTTATCTGCTACTAATTGCGTAGTTTCTGGTTGAACTAAGTCAAACATTCCATGCAGCATCTTTTCCGGTAAAGCATGATTCATGACATTATGTTCTACACGACTATAGATAGCATTTCCAAGGGCATCACGGATGTTCTCAAATAGTTTTTTATCTTTTAACAACGCTTTTAGGAATTCTTCGTTAGCTCTAAATCTTTTAGTAACAATACTTATGAACTCTTGATCAAACAGTATTTTAAATGTTTTATATCCATTATTATTGATATAGTCGCGCCATTTAGGATCTTTTGCAATATCTTGTTCTATTTGTAATATTACTTTATCCATTTCTGTAAACTCAGTACCGTAGCGCTTATTAAACTCTTCAATAATCTCGTTAATGGTTGTAATCAAACTATTTTTACGACCTACTTTGCCTGTAATAGGTTGCAATCCAGTTTCTTCTGGAGCCAAATCAATTGACCCATGTGAGCCTTTTTCCAAACGATAGTATTCAAGCATTATCTTATCATCTAAATCGACATGATCCTGATGTTCTTTTGGCAATTGAATAGCAAGGAACTTAGCATAGATACTGAAGGTATGGAGCTCTTTATCAAACAATCTACATACCTGTGTAATAAAGGAATATAAACGATTGAAATGTTGTAGAGTCCCTTTAAAAATATCTCGATCAGCTTCCTCTAATGCTTCAAAGCGTTTGATAGATGGCATAATATACGATTGAAGTTTCCCTAAATCTCCCATCGTTTGATTTTGGCTTTGATAGAATAATTCCCCAAATTGTTCTATATCATGTACATCATAAACATTAAACTTATCTAGAGTTGACTTAACATCATATAACGTATTAGGATCTGTTTCTTTATCTAACTTAGTTTCTTGATAGAATGGTGCAAAAGAGCTCAAGATATCATCTTCACTATTAACAAAGTCTAATACAAATGTATCTTGTTTGCCCTTCATAGTTCTATTAAGTCGAGATAATGTCTGAACAGCCTTTACCCCAGAAAGTTTCTTATCTACAAACATAGTGTGCAATAAAGGCTCATCAAAACCAGTCTGATATTTCTCGGCAACGATAAGCATGCCATATTCATCGTTATGGAATGTGTCTGGTAATGCTTTTTCCTTAATATGATTGCCATCTTTATCTATATTCAAAGACTCCTCTGTATAGGTTCTCCCATTGTCATCAATCTCACCAGAAAAGGCTACTAGTACTTCTAAATCGGGACATTCCATTTGCTCTATCTGACGGCGAAACTCTTGAACATACCGAACCGCATGTAATCTTGACGGCGTAACAACCATAGCCTTTGCGCGACCACCAATCTTATGCCTAGTTACATCCATAAAATGGCGTAACATAACCGCTGTTTTTTGTGTAATATTATGTGGATGCAAGGTTTGGAATTTACGAATAGCTTTCATTCCAGCCGCTGAATCCAATTCAATATCAACATCAACAAGACTCGCTATTTTATAGTACGTATTGTAGGTCATGTAATTCTTTAAGACATCAAGAATGAAACCCTCATCTATAGCTTGTTGCATAGAGTAGATATGGAACGGATGATATTCGCCCATTTCATCACGAGTACCAAATAGTTGCAAAGTCTTTGCTTTAGGCGTTGCAGTAAACGCGAAGAAAGACAGATTATCATGCTGACCTTGTGCGACTAGCTCCTTAACGAGTTTATCCTCTTCATCTAAAGCATTTTCCTCATCTTCATATGCCCAGTCAGCATATTCTTGAAGGGCCTTTTCTGTATTTGCAAGGGCTTGTTTTAACTTACGTGCAGCGGATCCAGTTTGAGAAGAATGTGCTTCATCTACAATTACAGCAAAGTTACTACTTTGCGCTTTCACCTCTTCATAAATAACAGGAAATTTTTGTAATGTAGTAATGATAATAGGCGTACCACTTTCAATAGCCTCTTTTAACTGTTTAGAGGTCTTATCCACACGTTGTATAACCCCTGGCGTATGATCAAATTGAGAAACCGTATTCTGTAGTTGACTATCCAAAATCTTTCGATCAGTTACAATAATTGTAGACCGAAAAATCTTCTTATCAGCCTTGTCATGCAAACCAGACAAGCGATGAGCTAACCAAGCAATAGAGTTAGACTTGCCAGAGCCAGCAGAGTGTTGAATCAAGTAATTGTGCCCTGCCCCATTTTCTTTTACATGGTCTAACAATTTTGTTACTACATCTAATTGGTGAAAGCGAGGGAAAATCAATATCTCATCAGTTATATTACCAGTACTATCTTTTACAACAGATAAATGCATATATTTTTGCAAAATTTCTAACAATCTATCTCGTTGAAGAACAGATTCCCATAAGTAGGATGTATCGTACGTATCCGAGTTAGTAGGATTGCCAGCACTTCCGACATTACCAGCACCATTAGAACCTTGATTAAATGGGAGAAAATATGTACTACTACCATTTAATTTTGTTGTCATATGCACTTGCGTTAAATCTACTGCAAAATGAACTAATACACGGCGATTAAACTTAAAGATTTGATCCTTATTAGATCTATCAAATTTATATTGAGAAATCGCATTAGTTGCATTCTGTCCTGTAAACTGACATTTCAATTCCATACTAACAACAGGGATACCGTTTAAAAATAAAACAATATCTACACTGTTATTATTAGATACAGAATAATGTAACTGCCGAGTGCAATGGAATATATTAGACTCATATTGTGCTCTTGCAGTTTCATTCATAGAGGTTTCTGGTTTCCAATACACAACTCGGAATGTAATGCCTCTATCCTTAAAGCCATGACGTAAGACAGATAACATGCCATCATGCTCTACAGAGTCATTAAACCGCTTTAAAAATTGCTGTTCACAAGAGTCTCCATATAACTTTGTATATCGCTCCCATTTCTTTGGTTGGCTATGTTTTATAAACGCCAATAGAGTATCCGTATCAAGAGCCAACTCACGGTTAAATACCTTCGGATTGCCTTTCAAATATCCGCCTGTAGTACATAAGAATGATTCAATATCATCTTCGAATCGCTTTTCTTTTACATCAAATTCAGACATGAGGCACCTCCTTTTTACCAGTTACTACTTCATAAATTAGGGATTTCTTGTATTCAGTGAGTTTATTAATAAGAGAATGTTTTTGTTGTATAACATTATTAATAACGCCACATTTACCGTCTAAATAATCGATAATTTGATCTTGTTCATGTAACTCAGGAGTTGGTACTAAGGTATTACCGATTTCAGTGAAATTTAGCCCTTCTCTATTAGCCCCTGATTGATAAATATCTATCGATATTTTCCCAATTCTAGAATTCCAAAAATATTGCATAAACTTAGGTCTCATCTGATTGTTACATCTTATAATGCAAACATGTTGATTAACATTAGCAGGTTCGTCAGATTCATATAAACAAGATCTACCTATAGAACCTCCAGTTATATTTAATAAAACATCATTTCTATAAACACGAGTATTACTCATTGTGCTGTCAATCTTATGAGAAATAAAGGCAACACTACTCAAATCAAAGTATCCATCATATACATTTTGACTACGAATAAAAAGAACACCTTCGTCAATATAAACATCACTTCCGCCTTTGGGCGTTTTACCACTCCCTATTTTATTAGTCAAATATTTAATTTTTTTTACATCCCAATGTTCAGGAACCATGCCCATCCACTTAAGTCCAGTTTTTTTCATTTTTGTACTAGGATTTAATCCCCTGGTTATAGCCTGAGTAATAATAGCTTGCTTATATTCATGTAGCTTTTCAATAACAGATTGCTCGTTAGTAATGATAGTATCAATTTGACTGCATTTAGTGTCTAGATAATTAACGATACAATTTTGTTCGTCCAAAGACCAAGATAAAAAGCCTATATCCTCTATAAACCTTCTATTCATGTGTGGAATCGTTGTACCATTTACCATATCATACATAAACTGTTGAAAAGCCATATAATACCAATATAGAAACTTTTTATTCACTACGTTCTTATCAGGAACTAATTTAACTACTGTTGAGGATAATTTTCCCACCTTATTGGTGCCTACCAGACCAGCCCTAGCTCCATCCCACAAAATTAAAATATCATCATATGTGACATCAGGAAGTTCAATATCTGTAGTATATAGCTTTGATATATCGTATGAATCTAAGTCCGATGCACCAATATATGGAAGCCCCTCCTGAGCTAAATTTGTATTATCTGCTTTTTTCCCTTTTTCATATGATAATAGATATTTATTTCGAATCAGCTTTAAACTTGCTGGAATTTTCCCAATCCATGGTACTCCACTATCTTTCATTTCTCGCATCATTTAAACACCTCTGCTAGAGCGCCATCTAAATCACTTTCCAAAGCCTTAATCTCAGCCATAATTTCTTCAGATGGGCGTGGAGCTACATATTTATAAAAATGACGTGTAAATGGAATCTCATAACCAATCTTATTCTTCTTGGTATCAATCCATGCATCAGGAGCAAACGGTAATACCTCACGTTTAAAGTATGTTTCTATATCTTCTTTAAGCGGTACAATTTCAGTATCGCGCCGTTTACTATCTGCTTTTGGCTTACCTTTTACTAACACAGGTTTTCCATCTTCATCAAGTAATGGTCGTTCTACCGTAATTTTGGTATAGCCGAAGTCTTCATTATCAAAGATTTTACTGATTTCAGTTTCTTTAAACTCACCATAAAGCTTTGTTATCTCCTGAATAGCACTTTCAGGAATATCATTTCGTTTATTACCTAATGACTTACGTCGTTTTTCATACAAATCATTAGCATTAATAAGTTGCACTTTTCCTGCTCTAGGTGTACCAGCTTTCTTATTTGAAAGTACCCAAATATAGGTTGCAATGCCCGTATTGTAGAAAATATCATTTGGTAAGGCAATAATGGCTTCCAATAGATCATTCTCTAGAATATATCGTCTAATTTCAGATGGGCCACTCCCTGCATCACCAGTAAATAATGGTGACCCATTATGGATAATCGCAATACGAGAGCCTTGAGGGTTCATCTTTTTAATAGCATTTTCTAAAAACAACATTTGTCCGTCTGATGTTGATGGCAACCCTGGACCAAATCGACCATCAAATCCTAATTTGGCTTCATTTTTTACGATAGCTTCTTCATTCTTCCATTCTCGTCCAAATGGAGGGTTAGAAATAATATAGTCAAAAGTTTCACCTGAGAATTGATCATCAGATAGGGTATTACCGCTTTTAATACGTTCTGCATCATTGCCTTTAATGAGCATATCTGCCTTGCAAATAGCAAAGGTTTGATCATTCAATTCTTGTCCAAATGAAATCAGTTTAGATGTACTATTCAAATTCGCAAGATATTCTTCTGCTACTGAAAGCATTCCACCTGTACCACAAGCACAATCATAAATTGTACGAGCTACATTTTGGCCACTTAATACAGCATTATCGTCATGGAATAGAATGTTAACCATTAATCGAATTACCTCACGAGGAGTATAATGCTGTCCTGCATCTTCATTATGAGCCTCTGAGAATCGACGGATAATCTCTTCGAATACGTAGCCCATTTCAAGATTACTGATGTGGTCTGGATGTAAATTAGCTTTATCAGTAGTAAACTCTTTAATTACCATATACAAAATATGCTTATCTGCCATTGTTGTAATATGATTATCAAATTTGAACTTTCTAATAATATCTTGCACATTATCAGAAAAGCCATTTATATAATCTCTGAAGTTACTTTCAATATTATCAGGATCATCAAGCAATGTTTTAAATGTATATTTACTGATGTTATAGAATTTATGGCCAGCTACTGTATACAATAAACCATCTAATAAATCCAAATCCTGATCTTTTAATTCATTATAGGTATCAAGTACAGCAGGTTTTGTATCAGCTAAAATACAGTCAAAGCGTCTTAGAACTGTAAGGGGTAGAATTACCTCTCCATATTCGTGTGGTTTATACACGCCTGTTAACTTATCTGCGATTGCCCAAATAAGGGACGCCTTTTCATTTACACGACTACTTAAACTCATGGTACCTCCGTACTTATATACCAGCATAAAAGCTACTAACGTTTATTCAAAACTTCTTAAAAATGGCTACTAATCATATAAAAATAAGAATAGTTTACTTAACATTTAAATTTTACCATTAAAGTTTACAAAAATACCACTAGACCAGCCCTTTTCCTAGAAAAGTACATATGTTTGTAGTATAATACAAATAAGATATCAGCACTTTAATTAGGGATTACAACATACATTGACAACAGATTGCAATATTTGTTATAGTAACTATACAAAGAGTTAGTAATGAACCTGAGGGAACATTACGGAGGCGAAGCAATCTGCGGATTACTTCGCCTCTTTTTTTATTGGGGGATGAATTTTATGGCAAAACCATTTCAAACTCATAATCAGCAACTAAAAATGCTCCGTAAGCGTAACATTCTTATTACTAATGGCAGTAAAGCAAAGGCCATATTAATTAGGGAAAACTACTACCAATTAATTAATGGTTACAAACATATATTTTTAGATTCAGTCGAAAGCAAGAAACGACAAGATGATTACTATAAAAATGGAACTACTTTTGAACAAATATATGCTCTATATGAATTCGATAGAAACTTAAGGAATATTCTTATAAAATATATTCTTATGACAGAAAACTCTATAAAATCAAAAATTGCCTATCAATTTTCCTCAGAATATCCAAAAGAAGCATTCAGCTATTTTAATATCAATAATTATAGGGACACTAACCACCAGCAAACGACTTCACTAATTGCAACGCTATCATCGGTAACGAAGCAAAACACTGACTCCAAAACTAAGTCGGGACCATTTTACCACTACTTTAATGAACATAAAGAACTTCCCCTATGGGTACTGATAACTAAGCTTACTATGGGGCAAACATGTAACCTTTTTTATAATCTAAAAGAGCCCACCCAAATCGAAATTTTAAAATCGGTACTCTATGAATTCAAAAACAACTGCAATGTAGCAGCAACTAAAATCACTCTTCAAAATTATTTAAAAGATTTTATGAGTGCAATAAACTGTATAAAAGCATTTCGCAATGTTTGTGCCCATGAAGATCGACTCTATGACTACTATGCTAAAAATAAGGATGGAAAACCCATTCAAACGAGCTTCTTTTATATAAGCATCACGACACCAGCATTCCAAGGTGGTGTCTTTGATATTATCTTACTACTCCGCTTATTCCTATCAAAAAAAGACTATAAACAATTACTACGTCGTATATTTGATGAACTAAACAGACTAGAAGCTGAATTACCTTCAAATCTTTATTCTGAAGTTACTCGTAAAATGAAGCTACCTAAAGATTGGACATCTGAGTTAAATAAATTCATTTAATATGACGAAGCTTTATCACAATAAATATTAGATTAACCCCTCGTTCAAATTGTTTTAATAAAAGTATAATTAATTTTTCAGGTATTCAAAGCAAGTGTCTGTTTTATTACAGCCCCTTTTTTATATAAAAATTTAACTAATAAATATCATAAATCTATCACATTTGATAGTATCTATCGCAAATCATTCTACTATTCAAAATTATTGTAAGTGCTATAATGAACTCAACAAACGGAACAGATGCTCATACGATACTAAATGCACTATTCCAAAGCTATAGTTAGTAGTTAATAAAAGGAGATTATCATGACACATACACAATTAACACAACTTGTACAAGCTTTATTAGATGCACCTACAAGCAATGAAACAGTAAAGGAATTCGCTCAATCTTGGATCAACGCAGAAGGCAAACCTGAGCAAGAAGAGCTTACTAAACAACTCGTATCTGTAGCAGAGCAAAACATTGCTTTTATTGACGAAACAATCGGTTTTGCTGGTTCTGAAGTAGCTGCACAAATCCTCGGTAAAGAAGGCGCAGCTAACCTATTACAACATGCTAAATCTATCAAAGCACAAGGTGCAGAATTCTGTGACTGCCCTGGATGTGTGGCTGCTAAAAACATTATTGATTTGAAAGCGGAAATTAACTAACAATATTATTCTTAATTACCGATTTAGTGGTTATCTATATAGCTTAGATAACCACTTTTTCATATAAAAAGCCCCTGTTCAAAACAGGGGCTTTCGTTTGCAAACTCGCTTTTTATTGTTCCGCATATGGAATTGCTAGTGGGTGGTTATCGTATGTACCTCTGTGTTGGTCATAGATGAATTCTGCACCTGGTAGTGGTGGCAAGCCCAAGGAATCGGTACGTGTGAAAGCTTCAAATAGGCCTGGTGTAAGGTGCATATTAGGAACGTGTTCCGGTGTCACTTCGTGAACGATGGTATCACCTTGACCGTCCATAATTTTTTGACCAAATTCAGGATCTACCAAAGTACCGCGGCCTACAGCAATGATGTCTGTGTAGTTTTCTACCGCATCACGAGCTGCTTCTTCACTGAAGATGTTGCCTACAATGATAAGTTTTGTTTCATCATCAAGGACTGCTTTGAATAGAGCTCCAAAGGATTCATCAGCACCTTCTGGTTTTGAATCATAGCCACCCCATAAGGATAAATGAATATAATCTAGATCTTCTTTTACAATAGCTTCCACGAGTTGAAGGGATTCTTTATAGGTATAACCAATATCAGAGCCGTGAATTTCTTCTGGGCTCAAACGGTAGCCAATGATGAAGTTCTTCACACCCGCTTCTTCTACAACGCGTTTTACTTCACGTACAACAGCTAATGGGAAGCGCATACGATTTTCTAAAGAGCCACCCCATTTATCTGTACGATGGTTTGTTAATACGGAGAAGAATTGTTGTAATAAGTAATGGTTGGCACCATGAATTTCTACACCATCAAAGCCAGCTTCGATAGCTCGTTTAGTAGCGCGGCCAAAATCAGCAATGATCTCTTCAATTTCACTTTCAGTAAGAGCACGAACAGGGAACTTACGGTGTAAATCGCTAGGTGCTACCACATCTTGATGATTGATAAAACGACCAATCGCCATGCGTCCACCGTGATGGATTTGCATAACAGCTTTATTGCCATCCTTCTTCAAAGCTTGAGCAATTTTCTTTGCCCCCTCTAAGTGAACATCAGAGTAAATACCCATTTGTCCTGGATAACCTGGCATATACGCTGGGCCACCGCTTTCACTAACATAGTGAAACTCGGTAATCAAAAGACCTGCCGCCTTGGAACGATGATTGTAATAACGGATTGTATCATTACTTACATAGCCACCCTCTAATGCAGATTGCGTTTGCATTGGCGCCATAGCGATGCGGTTAGGAATTGTCAAACCACGACGGAATGTAATTGTATCTGTTAAGTTATGTTGTGCCATGATAACCTCTTTCTCCTATTGCCATAGGTACTATTATAAAGATCTAGTTGATTACCGAATTTTAATATTACATTTACATATTGCGAATTACCGATGTGTAAAACCAATAAAAAAGCAATCCTATATAATCACAATCATATTTCTATAACATTATGTGCCACATACTTATGTGCTATATATTCATGCTCTTTTATAATTCAGTTTTTACCAACTTTGCTAATTCTGCAATGGTTTCCTCGTTACGACGGTAATAGGTCCATTTGCCAATCCGTGTAGCAATCACTAGATTTGCCTTTTGTAATACGGACAAATATTGAGATGCTGTCGATTGAGTAACGCCTAGTTTTAGCTGGATTTGACCGACACATACCCCAACCTCTACCATATCCACTGGTTCTTGATGGGTAAAGTATTGTTTAGGATCCTTTAACCAAAATAAAATCTGTAGACGTGATTCATTAGCAAGTGCTTTAAAGATCTCTAATTGATTCATCTTTAGTCACCTCTAGGATTATTATATCGTAATTTCGCGATATGTCAATTTATTATTACATCATATTTTACCTAAATAAAATAAAAACCCCTGTCTGATTGATATGTACTCCCTTTACCAGTTATCCAGTAACAATACTATCAATCAAACAGGGGCTTTCGTTTACAGACTTGCTTTCACAAGTGCTTTTGTATAAGGATGTACCGCTTCTTTGAGTCGTTTTGATTCGATGATTTCAACGATGTGTCCGTCTTTCATAACCATGATTCGATCTGTTACGGCTTGTAAAAGTCCTATATCATGGCTGACGAATACGTAGCCAAACGGTTGTTCTTGATGTAGTTTTTGTAATAGATCTAATACTAGCTTTTGGTTCACCGCATCAAGGGCTGATGTAGGTTCATCAAAAAATACTAGCTTTGGATGCATCAACATGATGCGGGCCAGTACAACACGTTGCAACTGACCACCACTTACTTCATGAGGATACTTTTGAACAATCGATTCCGGTAGTTCTACATGTTGAATCCATTTGCATATGTCTTCTTTTGCAGAAGCTACATCCATAAGACCATAGTTGATATACGGTTCCAACATAAATGCTTCTAAGTTCATCCGTGGTGGAATGATTGCCAAAGGATTTTGAAACATCATCTGCATGGAGCGATAAATATCCCTATGGTTTTGGATAGATGTAATATCCTCTCCGAATAGCCGTATAGTACCTGAAGTCGTTTTTTCTAACATTGCAATGAGTCTGAGGAGTGTACTTTTACCTGAACCACTCCCGCCAGCAATTCCTATGCGTTCATTCGGCGCTACAGAGAAAGATACGTCATTTACGGCATGAACCGTATGATGGTGGTTCGTATATTGTTTACATACATGCTCAACTTGAATCATACTACACCACTTTCATTACGGAATCTAACAATACACGCGTATACTCATCCTTTGGATGGTTTATAACCGCTTCGGTAGGTCCTACCTCAACAAGCTGACCTTTATTCATAACGCCAATGCTACTAGCAATGCGTGCTGCAGCCTTGATGTTATGCGTTACGATGACTACTGTTGCACCAAGGGCTTGCGTCACTTCTCGCAATAGGTCCAACACAGAAGCTTGTACGAGTATATCTAAAGCGCTAGTCGGTTCATCGGCAAATACGATGTTTGGCTTTAGGATAAGGCTCAAAGCTATCGCTAATCGCTGCTGCATACCACCGCTCAACTGGAATGGATAAGACTGTAAGATACGGTCTCCTCCATCGAGATGAACGAGGTTAAGCATATCGATAATGCGGCTAGCATCATAGCTTTCACCATGAGCACGGAACAAATCCTTAAAGTGATTTTCTACGGTCCGATTTGGGTTGAGATAAGCGCTAGGATTTTGAAAGATCATAGAAATCTGTGTACCTCGGAGCTTACGCCAATCCCCATCACTCAAGGTAGAAATGTCGAGGCCATTTAGCAGGATTTGACCTGTTATAGTAGCTTGTTTCAACACACCAAAGGCGGCACGAACTAGTGTAGATTTACCAGACCCGCTTTCACCAACGATAGCAAAAACCTCACCAGTTGGTACGGAGAAGGACACATTACGCACTGCCTCTTCCGCACCATATGCAATTGTTACATTATCAAATACAATGCAATCCGATTTATTCAATAGTAGAATCCTTTGTTAACAAGTAGTAATCGATAGGATGTACTGGTACATTTTTAACCTTAGATGTGGATACTACAGTTGCACTTGGATACAACAAGTAAATATCTGCTACATCATCAACCAAGATTTGTTGTGCTTGTTTTGCAATGTTAGAGCGTTCGTTTTGATCAAATGTTACGGATAATTGATCAATTAATGCATCTACTTGAGGATTAGTATAACCGCCAACATTTGCTTTTGCACCAGATTTGTAGAACAAGCTGAGGAACCAGTAAGGGTCATTTGTAGACATGGTAATAACATTGCGTTCTACCAAGTCAAAGCCATCTGTACCAAGTGTATCCACTTCATCAGGGCTTTGTAATTTTTTAAGAGTTACATTAATGCCTGCTTGTTTTAATTCTTGTTGAATTTCCTCGTACATGCTAGTGTCTTTACCCCATACAGCTAGTGTTAAAGATAATTCTTTACCATCTTTCGCATATACGCCGTTTGCATTTTTAGCATAACCAGCTTGCGTTAAGATTTGGTCAGCCTTGGCCACATCAGTTGTCGCCTTATTAGCAATTGTGTCATAGCCTAAGTTAGCAGACGGTGGGAATGGTGCCGCACCTGGTGTAGAACCGTTACCGATGATTTTCGCCATAGAATCATAATTAATAATATGAGCAACAGCATTACGTACAGCTTTGTCATGTAATGGAGATGCTGCAGTTTGGTTCATTTTTAACATAAGAACACGTACACCAGCTATATCTTGGATGTTAAAACCATCTTTGAACAAGCTGCGGTTAGCAGAGTCTACTTTTTGAATAACATCTACATCTTTAGATTGTAATGCCATCGCGCGCTTATTGTTGTCTTCAATGTCTTTCACTGTTACAGAATCAAGGCCTGGTTTGCCACCCCAGTAATCTGCAAAGGCTTCTAGTTCAATAGTTTCACCCTTTGTGAAAGATTTAATTTTGTAAGGGCCTGTAAGAACTGGTTTTGTTGCTACGTCTTTAAGATCTGCAGTGTCCATGATGACAAATGCAGGTTCAGTTAGGCTAGACAATAAGGAACCATTAGGTTCTGTTGTTTTGATGATCAAGTTTTGACCATCTACAGTGATGGACTCGATTTTAACAGCTTTCGCAGAACGAGCACTTTGTTTCATTGTGTACTCGATAGACTCTTTTACCTTTTGTGGAGTCATAGGTGTGCCATTTTGGAATTTAACATTCTCACGAATATGGAACTTCCATGTAGTAGGGTCCACATTTTCCCAAGAATCCGCCAATTGTGGGGTGAATTTCATGTCTGGTGTTACAGTTGCCAATGTTTCACCGGCACCGATACGTGTCAACGTCCATGCATCCCACTCATGAGTTGGATCTAATGTTTCACCAAACCAATACAGGCCAACATTCATGTGTTTTCCTTGTTTGCCTTGTTGAGCGGTATTACTGCCACAACCTGTCAAGAGGGCTACCATAGACAACATGGCTAAACATACTAATAACCAACGTTTCATAATTTCTCCTTTAAAAATACAGCGCCTACTAGGGCTTTCATAATGAAAATCTATACACAGCGCGGTTACTGAGAGACATCAAGTGCATCGCGTAACGCATCGCCAATATAGTTAAATAAAACAACGGTAATGAAAATGGCAAACCCTGGATATATGAGTAGCCACGGCGCCGTTTGTAAAAAATCTCGAGAACTTAATAAGATTGTGCCCCATTCTGGATCTGGTGGTTGCACACCGATACCAATGAGTGAGAAACTTGCAACCAAGATGATAGCGTCTCCGAGATGTTGAATAATAACAATCAAGAGCGGTGGCAGTACATTTGGTAACATATAGCGCCACAGGATACGCAGATTAGATGCGCCCGACATGCGAGCAAAGGTAATATACTCCGCATGACGCTCGATTTGTACGAGACCTCGCGTGATGCGCGCATATTCCGCCCATTTTGTAATACATAGTGAAATAATAACATTCATAATACTTGGTCCCATGATACCTATGAACGCAATAGCAATCACCATATTCGGAAACCCTAGGACCAAATCGATTAAACGGGATAGCCAGCGGTCGATACGAGGCGTAGAAAATCCTGCAAGGCCACCGATGACGATGCCGATAGCACCGCTAATACCAATAATAGTGAAAGCAATCCCTAAAGATGCTTTACCACCATAGAGAATACGAGACCACACATCACGGCCCAATTGGTCAGTCCCCAATAAATGGGTACTACTGATATCTTGTAAACGGTCGGGGATACTAGTTGTTTCAGGGTCAAAGGGTGCTATATAGGGAGCGCATAAAAATAATACAATCCATAGAGTAGCTAAACACAACATAATATATAAGGTATACGGCTTTTGTCTATTCATAAGAGCCTCCTTGTATAGCGGCCCTGCGTTTTGGATTTAGCCAATAACTCAATGCATCAATGATGATATTGATAATAATAAACACCATCGTAATCCAAATGATATAGCCTTGCATCAATACAAAGTCGCGAGCCATAATACCTTGTACCATCATATAGCCAATACCCTTAATGGCGAATACCGTCTCAATAACAGCAGATCCTCCAAGCATAGCGCCCATCGTTACGCCCATCATAGGGAGTAACATGAGCCCTACATGTGGGAAGATATATCGGATATATACCATCCACTCCGGCAAGCCCAGGGCACGTGCACCTTGTACAAAGGGGCGTCGAGACACCTCTAAAATAGCATTCCGTAAGCGACGGATATATAGGCCACATAACCATAAAGCCAATGTCACAGCTGGCAAAATATACGCAGAGAATCCTGTTGTATTCGTCACAGATACAAGCTGCAATTTAACGCCAAATAAGTACAGCAACAATAGGCCCACCCAGAAGCTAGGGATGGCCAAGGCTAAAAACGTCAATAAACGAATGCCATGATCCACCCAAGAATTTTGATACGTTGCAGACAGCATTCCTAGAGGAATGGTTACAATAATCCCCATAATAAGTGACAATGAGACGAGACCCAATGTATTAGGCAACGCCCCTGATAGCAAGGTTGCTACAGGCATCGAATATAGGATAGATTCCCCAAAATCACCATGTATAATTTGACTAAGCCAACGCATATATTGTTGCCACCACGGATCATTGAGACCTAACTGTTCCCGTAATTGAGCGACTAGTACAGGATCAGGCGTAGCCCCCACGAGGTTAAACTTCATCGACACAGGATCGATGGGCGATAATTTAATCAATACGAATGTACCGATGGTAACAACTAATAAAATACCAACTATACTCACCAAACGCTGTAGTAGTAATCGATACAATCCATCACCTGCCTTCTTATCATAAAATAACTATATTTCTATTCTATCAATGCTCTGTATATATATGTATACCCATAGAGGTATATTAGACTGATTATCATTATGAAAGTTTTGCATACCAACAAAAACGGCCCCTCATATGAGGAGCCGTTTCTTATATAACCCTTACAAAGTCCATGCGAGTGCTTCACTACATCTCGCATGCCTATCCCACTAGGTTGGACATTTTATTTTGTATGTAGTCTAGGTGCTACAGTATTAGCAATGATTGCTTTCGCCATGTCTCGAGTTACAGGGCGTTCGAAATACATCGCATGGTTTTGACCATCTTTAGCCCAACCAGCAAGGTAAACCATTTTTTCGCCACCTTTGAAAGTAACCTTTGTACCGTTTACTTTTTCTGTAGCTGTTACACGATAATCGTTATGATCACCACTAATATCACCTTTTGTAGTCCCTACGCGATACACAATGCGTTTGCCTGCTGCTTGGTTACGAGTCGCATCTTCACCAGCTTGGTATGCATAAACTACTTGCAATACATCTTTTTCGATAGTGCTGACAGACTCAATATTGTAACCTATAGGAAATACCTTAGGCAATTGAGGTGTAATATTCATATATTTAGCAGCTTCATCAATAGTACTAAACTCATGAATAGGATTTGGTATGCCAACCATAGGCGCTGACTGTTCTGCTACCATAGGTTTAGCTGGATCCGGCTTTACATCAAGAGTACCTTGTGCACCAGCAACAGTATAAGAACCTACGCAGGCACAAGCAACTGCCATTAATACAAATTTTTTAACCATGGGTATAATCTCCCTTCACGTAACATAAAAATTATTAAAAACACATTTATTTTGTATGTGATTTTTCTTCAACAATATTACGAATCATAGCCTTCGCCATATCTCGCGTAACGGGATGCTGAAACTCTAACGAGTGATTCTGCCCATCTTTCATCCACAATGCAAGATTGACCATTTTGTCACTGCCTTTGAAAGTAACCTTTGTACCATCTACACGTT
>CADFKY010000009.1 GCA_902834965.1 Veillonellaceae bacterium | reverse complement strand
TACCATCTACTGGAATTTTTTCGCCTGCACGAACTTGTAAAATATCGCCGGCTACTACCTTGGATGTAGGAATATCTACAAACTCACCATCGCGCAACACATGAGCTGTTGCCGGTTGCAAGGCGATCAATTTTTGAAGCGCTTCAGAGGTACGCCCCTTAGCAATTTCTTCTAAGAGTTTACCAAGAAGGATGAAAGTAATGAGCCAAGCTGAGGTTTCAAAGTAAATACCATGGGGACCTAGTTCTGGGTGGAATTGCCAGTTGAAAATACTGAATAGATAAGCAACTGTTGTGCCCATTACAACTAGAACATCCATAGTAAGAGCGCCATTCTTCACCGCACTCCACGCACTCTTATAGAACATAAGACCAGGACCGAATTGAGCAATGGTAGCTAGAATAAACTCTACCCATACAGGCAAGGCTTGAATACCAAAGCGATGTAATGTCATGTTAATCATCATCGGTACAGCCATACAAGCAGCAATGATAAGACGCGTAATATGAGGTTTTAAATTAACCTTTTCTATTTCTTGCTTTGTTTCATCAGCTTCTGCAGCACCAAAACCAATATTCGTAATGGCATCGATAATTTGTTGTGGTTCTACTGTAGAACCATCTTTGTATTCTACGCTCCCCTTTCGAGTGAGCAGATTAACCTTTACAGATTCTACGCCATCGATCTTAGAAACAACATTTTCAACGCGCTTTACACAAGCAGCACAGTGCATACCGGTAATATCAAACTCTTGTTTCTTCTTACACATCATATCACTTCTTTCTACTGGAATTTCAAAGATATATGTCCTATATATCTATATAAGTCAGAAACTCATAGTAGACATATCATACATCGGTAACAGAGTATTTATAAACACGTAAAGTTTATTATATGAACACTTTTACATGAGTATTCGTTCATGCGTCTCTATTCCATAATAACATAAATTCTCATTACGTCAATATCCTACCAAATCTAGAGGGTTATTTCCTTTTTCTAGGGGAATTAATCTCCTGCCACCTATACACCTATACATAGTATAAAAAAATAGATTATAATAAAGTGATGATGAATAAACATAAACTTTGATTCCAAAGGAGGTGAATCTATGTGTGAATCAATAAGCCCTATTGTAGAATTCACTTCGGTAGCGAAGGAATTTCGCCATGAATATGTTGTGGAGAAATCGCGTTTTATCACAACTGTATATCCTTGTTCTACAGAAGAGGAGGCACAGGCTTTTATTAGCCGCATCAATAAAGAATTTTGGGATGCCCGCCATAATTGTACGGCCTTTGCATTAGGACCAAAGCAAGAACAACAGCGCTCTTCTGACAATGGTGAACCATCTGGTACAGCAGGTAAACCTATGTTAGAAGTACTCAAAAAAACAGGTATTACCAATGTAGCGGTCGTAGTAACCCGTTATTTTGGAGGCATCAAATTAGGTGCAGGTGGTTTGATTCGTGCATATTCACACTCCGTTGCGGAAACCTTACGTCTTGCCCCTAAAGAACTACACACAACACGAACTCAGCTGCAGGCTACCATCGACTATGCCTTATATGGAGCCATTGAAAGATATGTGCAAGATCAAAAACTACATTATGAATCAAACTTTGGTGAACATGTAGATATAACCATCTTAGTGCCACCAACTGATGTAGAGCGCATACAAAAAGAGCTCCAAGACATGAGTCATGGAGCTGCTACTTGTACTATATTAGATTCTATTGAAGTGGTGCTACCGCTAGAACTATAATCTAACTGATACACACATAGTAATTAGTTTTCACTATTAACTAAGCCACTTACGCCTTGACTAAGTTCATGACGTTTTTCTGTAGTTAATGGATGAGGCCATACGCGTTCAAGTTGTTTTTTACGACTAACACCTGCATTATGTGCAGTCATTAATCTACGTGCTTCCCAGTTACGAATTGCTTTACTTAATGTTCTTTTTACTACGCCCATGATAGTACCTACTTTCTTAATCACTATTATTATATTAAAAATTGTGATAAGGATAGAAAGTTTATTTCAAACACATTATTCTTTCTCTTTCCTTGATGAATATAGTATATACGCTATTTTATCAAATGTGAAATTACTGTTACTTAGTTCGTTATAATTTTTATTTATCTTATTTTGTGTATAATAGGGAGATTCTATGGATACATCTTACTACCACAATTTTATTACCCTCGTTCAAACGGGCAATATGACTCAGGCCGCAGAGATTCTTCATATTACACAACCAGCTTTAAGTAAACAATTAAAGTATTTAGAAGCTGAATTTGGAGCTCAACTCATAAATATCAAGCGCGGCCAACGAGGATCAAACTTACAACTGACTGATGCGGGCAAAATTTTTTATCAAAAAGCCCAACAATTATGCTCCATTGAAGAATCAACATACAATGCAGTACAACAGTTGAACTCACGTATTGAAGGTACATTGCGAATCGCTACGTCTGCATCGCGCTCCACACCAATCGTACAACAATACTTACCAGCCTTTTCCATGAAATACCCATCAGTTCACTTCGAAATCTACGAAGGACTAATGACTAATGTGGTCAATCAACTTATTAATGGTAATGCAGAGCTGGGAATTGCAAACATTCAAATGGTAGACACTGATAAATTTGATATCCTTCTTACTCAAGAGGAACATTTATACGCTATTTTCCGCCGTGATGTATTCTGGATAGATCGTGAACATGATACCATCACATGGGATGATATCAAAAAGTGTCCTTTATCCCTCTCTGGTGGATCTGTGCGAATGATTATGCAGTCTAGCTTAACTGACATGGATCAATTGAATGCTGTTGCCATCACTACAACTAAGAGCTCTGCCATCGAATGGGCATCCTCTGGGAGAACTGTGTCTTTAGTTCCTATGGATGCAAAAGAGCTCATTAACCATCGTAAAATGGCCCGTATCAAATTGCCAGAATTCTCAGGCGATTTTAAAAAAGCATTTATTACGCTTAAAGGCCATGCTTTATCCCCTGTAGCACAGCAGTTTATTGATTTCTACAAAGCATATGTATAAGCCACACTATACTAATTCATATAGTATGGTATTTATAACTTATCGTATGAGATTTTGTACAGTTATGAACATTAATACAATACATACAAAAAGACCTAGTACATAATGTACTAGGTCTTCTTTTTACTATCCTTGATGGACAGCACCTACTATATCAGTAATGCTGTTAAGATTATATTGTTCCACATAATCGCCCATTTCTCGAGCAATACGAGAAATAGCTGTTGGGTCTACCATCGTAGCAACCCCAACTTGAACTGCTTGAGCACCAGCCATCATAAATTCAATAGCATCAGTACCAGTCATAATACCACCAAGGCCCATAATAGGAATATTAACGCCTTTATACACTTGGTGCACCATGCGAAGTGCTACTGGTTTTACAGCTGGACCAGATAAACCACCATAAATATTACCCAATACAGGTTTACGGCGATGGATATCTATGGCCATACCGAGAATGGTATTGATGAGACTGACCCCATCACCGCCACCAGCTTCTACAGCCTTTGCGATTTCCACAATGTCGGTTACATTCGGTGAAAGTTTTACAATAACAGGCTTATCTGTTACCTTACGAACAGCTTTAGTTACTTGTTCTACTACCTTTGGATCTACACCAAAAGCCATACCTTCACAAGCAACATTTGGACAAGATACATTAACCTCTAGGCCCGCAATACCATCTACAGATAGAGTTTCTGCCATCCATGCAAATTCCTCTACCGTTCCAGCAGACATATTCGCTAACAATGGTACATCGTATTTCTTGAGGTCTGGCAAAATATCTGTTACAAAATGTTCTGCCCCAGGATTTTCAAGGCCAATACAGTTTAAGACACCAGACGGTGTTTCTGCGATACGAGTTCCTGGGTTGCCGTGACGACCTTTAGGTGTTAAACCTTTAACAGAAATAGCACCTACTTCATTACTAAGGTCTAAATAACCAGCATACTCAGGACCATTACCAAAGGTACCAGATGCGGCAATAATAGGATTTTTCATCTTAATACCGCAGTAGTCAACAGCAAGCTTTGGATTAGGCGTAACGGTGTTATTTAAATCGCGTTCACTCATTAAAAGAACACCTCCTCAGCTGGGAATACAGGACCATCTTTACAAACTTTATAACGTTTGCCACCGGCACCGTCACAAGCGCAGCCTAAGCAACCGCCTGTACCACATCCCATGCGTTCTTCAAGAGATACTTGGCATGGTACATTGAGCTCTTTAGCAACTTGTGCGACTCCCTTCATCATCGGTGTAGGACCACAAGTCATAACAGATGTGAACGTATTAGCGTTAATAAGTTCTGGCATGATCGCTGTAGGGAAACCTTTTGTACCTACGCTACCATCATCAGTAGTGATATGCACCTCTACAGGCGTATCTTTGAATAAGTCTGCCCAGAAGGTTTCACTTTCATTTCTAAAGCCCAAAATAACTTGTGCTTCTTCACCGTTTTGCAAGTGAGATGCTATGCATAGCATCGGTGCAATACCAACACCACCACCAACAAGTAGCATATTATTAGATGTTACAAATGGTTCGCCCAAAGGTCCTAAACAATCTAACGTATCACCAGGCACGAGACGTGTCATAATTTCAGTCCCCTTGCCTACGACGCGATACAAAAGGGTAATCGTACCCTTTTGGGCATTAAATCCAGCATAGCTAATAGGGCGACGCAATAATGGCGCCGTAGAGTCCGCTACGCGAACATTACAAAACTGTCCTACCTTTGCTTCTGCTGCCTGTTTTGGTGCGTGAATATCCATAATCCACACATCAGAGCCTATTTGCTCATTGCGAACGACTTCGCCCTGTTCTACATAGCCACTCATGGTTTTACTCCAATTCAAAATCTTGTAATGCTTCTACATTATAGTTAGCATCATCTTTACGGTTTGCTACAACGCGCAATACTTCGCGAGCTGTATCAAGACTTGTTAAGCATGGTGTACCCATTTCTACAGCAAGACGACGCAATTGGAAGCCTTCACGTTCAGGACGTTTACCTGCCGTCAATGTATTAAGTACAAGATCGACTTTATCTTGACGAATATGATCGGCACAGTTGTCATCACCTTCAGAGATTTTGTTAACTACCTTGCAGTCAACACCATGCTCCTTGAAGTATTTACCTGTACCACCAGTCGCTTCAATGTGATAGCCCAATTCAATAAAGCCTTTTGCTAATTGACTAGCTTCCTCTTTATCGCGATCTGCAACAGTCATAAGGATTGTACCATCTTCTGGAATACGCATGTTAGCGCCATTGATTGCTTTAAACAAAGCTTCAGAATATGTGCGACCAATACCCATAACTTCACCAGTAGATTTCATTTCAGGTCCAAGGGCGATTTCTACAAGGCCCATTTTGGAGAAGGAGAATACAGGTGCTTTTACAGCTACATATGGTTTGTTAGGTACAAGACCAAGTGGCAAGCCTAATTCTTTTAAGCTTTCACCAAGGGCAATTCGTGTTGCACATTCAACCATATTGATACCTGTAACCTTAGAAATGAATGGTACAGTACGGCTAGAACGAGGGTTAACTTCGATAACATTAAGTTCCCCATCAGCCACAATATATTGAATATTAAGAACACCTTTAACATTAAGGCCAATTGCAATGCGGCGTGTATAATCAACAATTTGATCGATAATTTCTTGACTTAAATGTTGAGCTGGATAAACGGCCATGGAGTCACCAGAGTGAACACCGGCGCGTTCGATTTGTTCCATAATGCCAGGGATACATACGTCAGTACCATCGGAAATAGCGTCAACCTCTACCTCCATACCAACCATGTAACGGTCGATAAGTACTGGATGTTCCTTAGATGCTACTACGGCTTCCTTCATGTATACATCAAGCTCTTTATCGTTGTATACGATTTCCATAGCACGACCGCCCAAAACATAAGAAGGACGAACGATTAATGGATATTTCAAGTTTTTAGCAGCTGCTTGCGCTTCTTCATCAGAAGTTACAAGAGCACCTACTGGACAAGGAATACCAAGTTTTGCCAATAATTCATCAAAACGTTCACGGTCTTCTGCCATGTCGATGCTATCTACGGATGTACCGAGAATTTTTACACCGCGCTTAGCCAATGGACCCGCCAAGTTAATCGCTGTTTGACCACCAAATTGAGCAATAACGCCAGCTGGTTTTTCTTTATCAATGATTTCCATTACATCGTCCACTGTTAATGGTTCGAAGTACAAGGAATCAGAAATATCGAAGTCTGTAGACACTGTTTCTGGGTTATTGTTAATCATAATGGATTGGTAACCCGCTTTACGAAGTGCCCAAGAGGAATGTACGGAGCAGTAGTCGAACTCTACGCCTTGACCGATACGAATTGGACCGGAACCAAGTACTACAACGGATTTTTCACCTAGTGGTTTAACTTCGTCTTCTTGTGCATAAGCACTGTAGTAGTACGGTGTTTTAGATTCGAATTCGGCAGCACATGTATCTACATATTTATAGGTTGGAAGAATGTTCCATTCTTTACGTTTTGCACGAACATCTTCTACAGTTGTATTAGCATAACGAGCGATAACAGAATCAGTGAAGGAATAACGTTTTGCTTTGCGCAATACATCTTCTGTTAAGCCATGTTCAGCCAATGCTTTTTCTACATTAACAATATTTTTGATTTTTTCAATAAAGAATGTATCAATTTTTGTAATGTAGTGAATTTTTTCTACACTAATGCCCTTGCGAAGTGCTTCTGCTACAACATAGATACGTTCATCATCTACTAAATGTAAACGTTCAATCAATTGTTCCATGGACTCATGAGAGATTTTCTTAAGCTCAATATGGTCTAAACCAATTTCCAAGGAACGAATTGCTTTAAGTAAGGAGCCTTCCAAGGAGCGGTCGATAGCCATAACTTCGCCAGTAGCCTTCATTTGAGTGCCCAATGTACGGTCTGCCAAATTGAATTTTTCAAATGGCCAACGTGGGAACTTAGTTACTACATAGTCCAGTGTAGGTTCGAAGCATGCTTTTGTTTCGCCTGTTACAGCATTTGTAATTTGATCCAATGTCATGCCTACTGCAATTTTTGCAGCTACCTTCGCAATTGGATAGCCAGTTGCTTTAGATGCTAATGCAGAGGAACGGGATACACGAGGGTTTACTTCGATAACGATATATTCGTTGCTATTTGGATTCAAGGCGTATTGTACGTTACAACCACCTTCGATTTTCAAATAACGAATGATTTCTACAGATGCAGTACGAAGCATTTGGTATTGAATATCGTTCAATGTTTGGCTAGGTGCCACAACGATGGAGTCACCAGTATGTACGCCTACAGGGTCGATATTTTCCATGTTACATACGATGATACAGTTGTCTGCACTATCGCGCATTACTTCGTATTCGATTTCTTTCCAACCTGCTACAGAACGTTCTGCTAGGATTTGGTGAATTGGTGAAAGTTTCAAACCACGGCGTGTGATTTCATACATTTCATCTTCGTTATGCGCAATACCGCCACCAGTACCGCCCAATGTATAAGCAGGACGAATGATGATAGGATAACCAATGCGATTAGCAAAAGCTACAGCTTCTTCAAGATCGTTAAAGATATCGGATTCAGGAACTGGTTGATTGATTTCCTTCATCGCTTCTTTAAAGAGCTCACGGTCTTCCGCTTGTTTAATAGCTTCAAGAGTTGTACCAAGAAGTTTTACACCGTATTCTTCTAATACGCCAGCTTCAGACAATTGTACGGCCATATTAAGACCTACTTGGCCACCTAATGTAGCCAATAAGCCCCAAGGGCGTTCTTTTTTAATTACTTCTGTTACGAATTCAAGACTAATCGGTTCTACATATACGCGGTCTGCAATATCTGTATCAGTCATAATTGTAGCAGGATTGGAGTTAACCAATACTACTTTATAACCTTCTTCACGAAGGGAACGGCATGCTTGTGTACCAGCATAGTCAAACTCTGCAGCTTGGCCGATAATAATTGGACCAGAACCAATTACAAGTACTTTTTTTGCTTCTGTGGTCATATTATTTTCCCTTTCTCATTAAGTCTTCAAATTCGTCAAATAAATATAGATTATCAGTAGGTCCTGGGGATGCTTCTGGGTGATATTGTACAGAGAAAATAGGCAATTCTTTATGGCGCATACCTTCCACAGTACCATCATTTACACTGCGATGTGTAATTTCTACAAAGTCTGGCAAGGAAGTATCATCTACTGCATAGCCATGGTTTTGAGATGTAATATATACGCGGCCTGTACGTAAATCTTGTACTGGATGGTTAGAGCCACGGTGACCAAACTTCAATTTAAATGTTGTACCACCATAAGCTTGCGCCAATACTTGATGACCCATGCAAATGCCGAAGATTGGTTTTTTACCGAACAATTTCTTTACTTCTTCTACGGCATAGCCAAGATCTTGAGGGTCTCCAGGGCCATTGGATAAGAACACACCATCTGGATTTGCTGCTAACACATCTTCAGCTTTAGCATCTGCAGGGAATACTGTAAGACGGCAACCAGCAGCTTCTAAAGAGCGAAGGATATTTTCCTTTACACCATAGTCCATTACAGCTACATGGAACTCAGCATTTTTATCGCCACGCATACCTTGCCATTTTGTAGTTACACGCATAACTTGATCTGTTGGCAAGTCTTGTTTAAATAATTTTTGAATATCTTCCATAGGGTAATCAGAACGTACAAGTACGCCTTTCATTACGCCATGGTTACGAAGTACACGTGTAATAGCACGTGTATCTACATCATAAAGGCAAGGGATGCCGTGTAAACGAAGATACTCGCTAAATAAGCCTTCATTTTGCCAGTTAGATGGGAAATCACACAGTTCTCCTACGATAAAGCCTTTACAATATGGTTTAGGGCCTTGAGTAATAGCATTCAATGTACCATAATTACCGATCAAAGGATATGTTAATGTAATAATTTGATCCGCATAGGATGGATCAGTCAAGATTTCTTGATACCCTGTCATACCTGTGTTAAATACAACTTCGCCTACTGTTGGAGCGCCACCTAATAAGGAACCTTCAAACACGGAACCATCTTCAAGAACTAACTTGCCTTTCATTATAAGACTACGCCCTCCTTCATAACTACTTTGCCATCAACTACTGTGAGTTTGGCCTTACCTGTAACAGTCATACCATCAAATGGGCTGACTTTGCCTTTTGTATAGAATTTATTTCGATCTACTGTCCATTCTTCAGTTGTAGAGAATACAGTAATATCTGCTGGTTTACCAACTTCAAGAACACCTGCATCAAGACGCATTAATTCAGCTGGACGTGTACTCATATAGTACACAACTTGGTCAATGCTGAGTTTATCTGGACCATACGCATTGGTAATAACCGCTGCTAAAGATGTTTCGAGACCACTGAAACCATTAGGAGCACAGCAGAACTCATGGTCTTTTTCTTCATATGCATGCGGTGCATGGTCTGTAATAATTGCATCGATTGTGCCATCTTTCAAGCCTTCTAATAATGCTTGACGATGATCTTCGGAGCGAATTGGAGGAGCCATTTTAAACGCTGGATTGTATTCGCGTAAATATTCATCTGTGAAAGATAAATGTTGGCTTGTAACTTCACATGTTACATTAAGACCTTTTGCTTTTGCGCGACGAACCATGTCCACTGTATTTTTACTACTTACGTGTGCAATATGAATGTGACCGCCTGTCATTTCAGATAACAAAATATCACGAGCAACCGCTAAATCTTCAGCTACTGCAGGACGACCAATAACACCTAGTTCATAGGAAACGATACCTTCATGCATATGACCATTTTTAGTCAATGTAATATCTTCTGCATGGTCGATAACCATTTTATTAAACATGGAGGAGTATTCTAAGGCACGACGCATAAATGCAGCATTTTCTACATAATGGCCATCATCGGAGAAAGCTACTACACCAGCTTCAGCCATATCGCCCATTTCAGCAAGTTCCTTACCTTCTAGGCCTTTGGATACAGCACCAATAAATTCTACTTTCACAACGCCAGTGAGTTCAGCCTGTTTTTGTAAACCTCTTACAAGTGCAGCATTATCTACAACTGGGTTTGTATTAGCCATAGTGACTACACGTGTGAAACCACCAGCAGCAGCCGCTTGTGTACCAGAGTGGAAATCTTCTTTAGCTTCTTGGCCTGGTTCACGCAAATGTGTGTGAATATCGATAAGACCAGGTGCTACGATAAGACCTGTTGCATCATATACTTCAGCGCCTTCAGCACTCAAGTTTTGACCGATGGCTGCAATTTTACCATCTTTTACGAGAACGTCTGCTACTTCGTTTTGTTTTTTTGCCGGATTAACTACCGTACCATTTTTAATAAGCAAGCTCACTACCGTCACCTCCGATAATAGTTAAGTACAATACAGCCATACGTACAGCTACGCCATTACGTACCTGTTCTTGAATTACGGATTGATCAGAATATGCTACATCTGGTGCAATTTCAAGGCCACGGTTCATAGGACCTGGATGCATTACCATCACATCATCTTTAGCCAATTTCAATACATCATTGTTAATACCAAAGATACGTGCATATTCTCTATTTGTAGGATACAACGCAGAATGAATACGTTCTAATTGAATGCGAAGTACGTTAACCACATCTGCATCAGCCACTGCTTCACGAATATCGTGGTGTACGGTGACACCTAATTTTTCGAGCTCTGGATATACCATAGTACGAGGACCAGCCAAATGTACTTTAGCACCCATTTTAGTAAGGCCATAAATATTAGATCTTGCTACACGGCTATGCATAATATCGCCTAAGATAACAATTTTTAAGCCTTCAATAGATTCTTTTTTCTCTAAGATGGAATACATATCTAACAAAGCTTGTGTTGGATGTTCATGAGCACCATCACCAGCATTGATAATGATAGGATCCACTGCTTTAGTCGCGTATAGAGGAGCCCCTTCTGCACTATGACGCATTACGATAGCATCTGTGCCCATATAGGACATAGTTAGCAAGGTATCGCGGAAGCTTTCACCTTTCCCCATGGAAGAACCGCTTGGAGAAAGATTAATAACGTCAGCCCCTAAATATTTACCGGCCAATTCAAAGGAACTACGGGTACGAGTACTAGGCTCCATAAAAAGGTTAATAATGGATTTCCCCTTTAAAAGTGGAACCTTCTTATCATCAGAAAGAACGATTTTCTTCATTTTCTTTGCCACATTCAAAATCAATTTGATTTCTTCAGGTGACACATTTTGCAAACCCAATAAATGTTTGCCTTTTAGGCTAACTTGTCCCATGATTTCCTCCTAACTCACGTAACAAAAAAGACCTTTTGCCCAGGGCAAAAGGTCAAATAGTTTGCACAAAGAAGCCCTTATGGGGGCGCTTCAACTATATTCCTTTCTCAGCCTCTCTGGACTAAATTAAAAGGTTTTGTACTATGCAATGGTCTCTCGTACCATAGGTGCATTTTCTTTATTTATTGTACTGAATCTGCCCTTGAAAGTCAATGTAAAAGCGAAAGTTCATAAGTATTTTAAAAAGAGGACAAGCCCAGTAAAGTGGCTTGTCCTCTCTATACTTACATCATTATCCGAATCCCCAAAAACTATAATTAGACATTACTAGTTTTTATTATTATGATCATGAATTATCGATTCATAGGATACAGTTTTGGTGGATTTTGATCATCATTTTGTTGATCTTGCTGTGAACCATAAGGTGCTTGACCTTGTTGACCATTAGTCATTGGATTTTGTTGTGCATATTGTTGATTTTGTTGAGGTTGACGTTGATCACGACGACGTGTATTTTGAGATGCAGTCGGCCTTGGTTTAGTCAATTCATCAATAGATACAGCATTCGGAATGGTTACGGAAGGAGTATCTTCGTGGACGTCATCAAGTTCACTGAAGGAAGGTCCTGTCTTAGCTGCTTGGGCAGCCTTACGTTCTGCCTCAATTTGTTGACGTGCAAGCTCTGCACGACGACGAGCATTTTCTTGCTGTTCTTTGACACGTTGAATTGCTTCAGCTCGTTCTTTTGCTTTACGTTCCACTTCAGCTTGTGCAAGTGCCTGTTGACGAGCTTCTTCTGCTTTGCGTTCCGCTTCTAAATGAGCTTGGTAGCGTTCTTCAGCAATACGTTTTGCCTCTGCTGCTTGACGTTCAGCTTCTGCTCGTTCTGCAGCCAATCTAGCTTGTTCAGCCTTACGTGCCTCAGCCGCTATACGAGCCTCTTCTGCTTTACGAGCTTCTTCTGCTCGTCTAGCTTCTTCTATGCGACGCGCTTCCTCAGCTCTACGTGCTTCTTCTGCTTTTCGTGCTTCTTCTGCCAAACGAGCTTGTTCAGCTTTACGAGCAGCTTCAATTCGAGCTTCTTCAGCCTGACGCGCTTCTTCAGCTCGTTTAGCCTCTGCTGCAACACGAGCTTCCTCTGCTTTACGTAATTCTTCCTGACGTTTTGCTTCAGCAGCAACGCGGGCTTCTTCGGCTTTACGGGCCGCTTCGAGACGTTCTTGTTCAGCCTTGCGTTGTGCCTCTAGTCTAGCCGCTTCTAAACGACGTGCTTCTTCTGCTCTTCGTGCTTCTTCTGCCAAACGAGCTTGTTCAGCTTTACGAGCCGCTTCAATTCGAGCTTCTTCAGCCTTACGAGCTTCTTCAGCACGTTTAGCCTCTGCTGCACGACGCGCTTCCTCAGCTTTACGAGCGGCTTCGATCCGAGCCTCTTCTGCCTTGCGCGCTTCCTCTGCACGACGCGCTTCCTCAGCTTTTCTTGCTGCTTCAATACGTTGTGCTTCTAAGGCAGCTTTTGCCTCTGCTGCTTTACGAGCATCTTCTTGACGTTTCGCTTCTAATGCAGCTTGTTCAGCTGCACGTTGGGCTTCTAGTGCTGCTTTTGCTTCGGCTGCTTTACGTGCTTCTTCGGCACGGCGTGCTTCCAATGCTTCTTGTTCCGCTTTTCGTTGTGCTTCTAAACGTGCTTTTGCTTCAGCAGCTAAACGTTCTTCTTCAGCTTTTTTCGCTTCTAAAGCGGCCTTTTCTGCTGCCCGTTGTGCTTCAAAACGTGCCTTAGCTTCAGCGGCTTGTCTAGCTTCTTCTGCCTTTCGTGCTGCTTCAATACGAGCCGCTTCAATTCTGCGTTCTTCTTCAAGACGTTTTGCTTCAGCCGCTACACGAGCTTCCTCCGCTTTACGTGCTGCCTCTAAACGATCGGCTTCCGCCTTTCTAGCAGCTTCAATACGCGCCATTTCAGCTTTACGTTCTTCTTCAGCCTTACGAGCTTCAGCTACCTTTCGATCAAGCTCAGCTTTTCTTTCTGCCTCTAAGCGTTTAGCCTCTTCTGCTTGTCGCATTTCCTCAGCCTTTTTCGCTTCTAAGGCCGCTTTGTCTTTAGCAGCTTGCGCCTCTTGAGCAGCCTTCAACTCGGCAGCCTTACGATCAGCTTCAGCTTTCTCAGCCATTTTACGCTCAATTTCAGCATGTTTAGCTTCTGCAGCCTTGCGTGCTATTTCTGCTTTTTCGGCAGCTAATTTAGCTTCTTCCGCTTTTTTACGAGCTAATGCTTCCTCAGCTTCTTTCGCTTTTTTAAGTTGTGCCTCTTTTTTAGCATCAGCAGCTGCTTTATCGCTCAATTTTTTTGTTTCTTCGTGAGCAATTGTTTCTGCCTGTTTTGCAGGAGTCATAGTAGATTTAGATGTATCTACAGTACCCTTATTGCTATCTTTACCATTGATAGGACCTACAGGAATTTGTGTACCACTTTGAGTTGGATGACCCAAACTGTCTGTTACATCTTTTGGTACATTGACCGCAATAGTCTGATGTTTTTGTGGATTTGCAAGAGATTCAGGAATCAATAAGAATCGTATTGGCAAATTAGATGCACCTGCCGGCATGAAGTTTAATGTTAACAAATCGCCTGCATTATAATTACCCATAAGACGGCTATCTAATATAGTACCGTCCCCTAGTGCAGTAATCCCATCAGCACCACCGATATGATAGGTACGCGTATCGGTTTGACCTCTACGGGCACCTTGTTGATGAAGTGCTTTTACCGTAAAGGAGCCAGAATAAGGCCCACCAAGAGGGTTAAAATACAATCTAAACGGTTCATTACCCTTTGTAGGAATTTTTAAAGTATATGAAACACCATAGTTACCACGGTCACGAACAAATGCTTTATTTTGCATTTCATCTACACCATTGATAAAGGCATCCTCACGGTCGTTACCAACTTCAACAAAAGCACCGCCTAAGGCAGTATCAAAAGGTGTAGTAACCTCCATATTACGCTTTGAACCAGTATATGTACCGCGCAATTGAATTTCATCAATAGGTAAGTTCTTAGCCCAATGTGATGCATCGACGGCATCCATACCCATAGGTAGCATCATAACGCGGGCAAAGATTGGCGCCTCTGTTTTAATATCTACAATGCCTGTAAATAACGCATCTTGATATACCGGTGTATTTTCCAAATCAGTAAAGATTAATTGACGCCCTTGGGGAGGAATGCTTAGCGAGTATAATGGTCTCGCATTTGGACTTTCATCTAAAGGATGCTCTAAATCCTTGCGGGATAAATCGCGACCAGCAGCAAAATAATCTGGCGTTGCCACAGATTTTAACTGTCTCATTACATGAACAGTATTAGGATATGCCGTTTGATTTTCTAGTACGATAGCAATCTTATGGGGCTGATCCATTTCATTTACGTGATAAAAATAAATGCGGCCATTCCCATTAATAGTACCAGCACTAAGTGTACCGCCTACTGGTCCTACATATTCAGGGCTATCCGATAATAGCAATGTATCCGTTTGAGACACCAAGCTTGGTGGCAACGGAGAAAACTGAAAATATCCAATTGATTGTAAATCTATATCACGAGCCTCTACATGGCCTGTAAGCGCAGCCATGGCGGCCATGGCCGCAGCTACACAATATTTTGATTTATAAGAAAACATATATTAATACCTCTATATTTCTTCAAGCCCCATAGGGTCATACGTAAGTGCTAATGCTTCGATTTTCTTTAAACGATGGCCAATACCCGACTTGGATAATTCGCCATCCATCAATTCTTCTAGCTCTTTTAAGCTCGCTTCTGGATTGTCCCATCTCAGTCTGGCTACAATCCTCAACTTGTCAGGCAATGCATCAATGCCAATTTCTCTATCGATGATTCGAATTGCTTTTACCTGACGTACTGCAGCATCTACAACCTTTTGTAAATTGGCGGTCTCACAGTTTACTTGCCGATTGATTTGATTTCGCACAGTCTTCATAATGCGCACATTTTCAAACTCCATCAAGGCTGATTGAGCGCCCATGATCTGCAAGCAATTCGTTACTGCGTCGCCTTCTTTAAGGTATACCACATATTCTTCTTTACGCTCCGTCAATCCTGCATGAATGTGAAAGAGTCGCAATACGTGAATAATTTCCTTTGCAAAATTCTCATTACCGGTCATAAACTCAAGATGATAATCACTTTGTGGCTTATTAACAGAGCCTCCACCTAAAAAAGCGCCCCGTAAAAAGGCACGTCGTGCCTCCATAGATTTAAGCCAACTACGAGGAATTTGTTCAGTTACAGGCCATAAAGCAAGATCTTCTAAAGCCTGTCGCCCTTCTATGGATGGCTCCACAGATAAGGTATACATATTTTTCTTACGCAAGTTAAGCCCTTGTCGTACTAATACATTGGTAGGCAATTCATATTGTTTCTTTAAGATGCCTAACAAGCGACGAGCTACTGCATTATTTGCAGTAGCTAATCTAATACCAACAGCGCCCTTCATCCCTAAAATGATAGATCCACCCATGCGCAATAAGCAAGACGCTTCAATTTTCATGGCCACATCTGCATCACTAGAGGATTCATATTGGCATAATTCATTTTTTACATCTTCAGCAAATGACATAGGTATCCCTTCTCATTAATGATCATCTCGTTGGAGATAATACTCTAAGATATGTGGTTCAGTATCCGATTGCATGGCGTGAACAATATCCATAATTACTTTACCCAACCGTTCTGGATCATGAACAGCTGGCTTTTTCGGACTAATTAAAGTAGCCCGAATCGTGCGAATCCCTTTAGCTTGTAGTTTCTTAGTATCTAATGCTACAGGCTCTGAACCTACGGCACTATATTGTTCTACCATTTGAATTGGTAGTGGACCATCGTTTGCCAGTACAGTATCTACAATACCTTCCCCACCATGAGCGATGAGTGCCTCTACGTGATCACTAAGCGTATAACCTGAAGTTTCTCCAGGTTGAGTCATAACATTGGCAATATAAATTTTATTTGCCTTACTAGCACGTATATGAGATGCAATTTTATCAGTTAACAAGTTTGGAATGATACTTGTATATAAACTACCAGGTCCAAAAATGATGACATCTGCTTCATCGATAGCACGTAACGCAGCACCTTCCGGCTTTGGTTGCGCCGGTTCGCTATACATATGGCGAATGGTTTTACCAGAGTTTGGAATATTACTTTCACCTTCTACAATGGTACCATCTGTCATCTCAGCTACCAATTTAATGAACTCTGTAGATGAAGGAATTACACGACCGCGTACACGTAGTAATTTACTAGCTGCTTCAAGTGCTTCCTCCACATCGCCATCGTATACTTGAGCAAGTGCTGTAATAAAGAGATTGCCAAAACTATGTCCAGATAGCTCATTTTCCCCTTCAAAGCGGTAGCGGAAAAGATTTTCCATAACCCCTTCTTGTTCTGCTAATGCGACCAAGCAGTTTCGTAAGTCACCAGGGGCAATCATTTTAAAATCTTCCCGTAAACGACCTGATGAACCACCATCGTCAGCTACTGTAACAATAGCTGATAAATTAGATGTGTGTGTTTTCAATCCACGCAATAGATTAGACAATCCTGTACCACCGCCGATAACAACGATTTTAGGACCTTTATCAAGTCGTATATTTTGGAAGATAATATCTGATACCTTACTATCAGGATTAGGCAATACAGCACGAATAATCGTTTTAATAACCTTACTAGTACCAATTAGCATTAGAACAGCGCCAATCGATAATATAACTGCACCCACAGCAATGAGCACATTATAATTGTAAAAGCCCGTCATATTATAAGAAAAGGCCAGTACAACATCTTCAAGAACGGCAAGCCATTGATAGTTAAACATCAAGGAAATGCCAATGATTAAAAGACCTACACCACAACTAAATAGGGCAAGCCAACGTTTTATATTTAGGCCCGGTATAAGCCACCGAAACCATCTTTTTCGCAACATAAGAACCCCTATCTAGTTACCAAGTGTTTTAATTTCATGAGGATTATAATCTTCTTCTACATTATTTTTCATCATATCTCGATGTTCTACAGAAACACGATACCCCTTTTCTAATAGATGGGAATATAATGCTTCTGCCATGGCTACAGATCTATGCATACCGCCAGTACAACCTACAGCCACGATAAATTGAGATTTTCCTTCTTGCTCATAATTAGGCACAAGAAAATCTATGGTATCAAAGTATCGCTTTTTAAATTCCTCTGTAACCTCAAAGGAATGAATATATTCATTTACAGCTTTTACACGGCCTGTTTTATGACGGAAATCTGGAATATAGAATGGATTTGGTAAGAATCGAACATCCCAAACCATATCAGCATCTAAAGGGATTCCATATTTAAAACCAAAGCTCACTACTGTAATAGACATGCCATGACCTTCGTCTACTTGAGTAAAGCGAGTTTTTAAATACTCTTTCAAGCTAGCTGTCTTCATATTAGTTGTATCAATAATAAAGTCTGCTTTATGACGTACAGAATTTAAAATTTGACGTTCTTCTTTTAATCCTGTAGTAATCATTCCATCTGGAGCTAACGGATGGCTACGACGACTTTCTTTATATCGTCTAATTAAAGTCTCATCAGTAGCATCCATAAAGACGATTTCATAATCCACCTTCATTTCTCTCAATGTTTCAAGAGAGGAGGAAAGAGCTTCAAAGAATTCACCGCCCCGAATATCTACAACCAAAGCCACACGGTTTGTACGTTCCCCACCTTGTCGACAAATCTCACTTAACTTAGGAATAAGTACAGGTGGAATATTATCAATACATAGATAACCCATGTCCTCTAATGCTTGAAGAACCTGCGTTTTACCGGCACCTGACATACCTGTAACAATTAATAAACGAAATGCTTCCATAGTTTTACTCCATTATAAAAGATTCTTTTCTATCCAGTGAGCTACACCATCTTCATTATGATGACCACATACCTCATGAGCCACAGCTTTTACATGATTCGTAGCATTTGAAACAGCTACTGAATACCCCGTTTCACTGAGCATAGAAATATCATTTTCAGCATTACCAAAAGAAATTATATGTTCTAAACCAATGTTATTATCCATGGCTAATTGGGCTAATGCACGTCCTTTTGATACATTAGGGGCAGTGATTTCAAGAAAATCTCGTTGACTGCGTACCAATGTAACTTCATTACCAACTGAAGGCGTTAAGATATCAATAATTCGATCAATACCCTCTTCTGTATCGATAACAATAAGCTTGTTAGGTTCCGAGGAAAGCGTATAGATTCTATCGCCTAAAAACTCAGCTACAGCTCCAGTCTGCTGTTCATAACGATCAGATTGCCAATTTCTATGATGACATAATAAATGATCATCTACATACGATTGTATATGCCAATCATAGTGTTGACCGAGTTCAAAAATGCGATGTACTACATCGATAGGAACTGTTTGTTCGAATAGCTTATATCCCGTTTCTAACTCCTGAATTAATCCACCGGAAAATAAAATCATCGGTACATTACCAAGCTGTAATGCAGTACCAATTGGTTTTGCTGTCTGATACATGCGCCCCGTAGCAATAGTTATACTAATCCCCTTCTGCTGTAAACGCTGCAATACATTTACCGTATACTCAGAAACCGTATTATCGCTACGTACCAAGGTTTCATCACAATCTATGGCGACCATTTTTATATGAGAAAAAGAAGGATTCATTCTTACCTCCTTTACAAGAAAATCTAATACTCTTTATTATACCATTTATAGTGCTTATATAGATAGAATATGCAGTAATGCACTAACATAAAAATATTTGCACACCCCAATAACAGTATTTATAAATCATACAATTTATGACTTATAAATATAACAGCTAATAAATGTAATATCTAAAATTGTCTAACATTACCAAAATTGCATAATAAAGAGTATTCCATATCAATTTATTATAGGAATATATATTAATCATAAAAAAAGAGACTCCCGAAGGAGTCTCTTTTATATGGTTAACTATCAAATTAGAATTTGTAGTTAAGGTCTGCACGGTAGAAGTCGTTAAGATCGTTACCGGATTGAGTTTTCCAGTCGAAACCGTAGTAAGCGGACAAGCCAACGTTGTTTTGCAATGCATAGTCAACAGTTGCCAACCAACCTTTGGAATCAGCACCATATTTTTGGTTCCAAGTGGAATCAATGATAGGAGCGTTTTCTTTTTGGTTGAAGTATTGACCTTTAACACCCCAAGTACCTTGTTTTGCGATGTTGTAGTTACCATAACCAAGACCTGCAGTCCAAGCTTGAGAATGATCAACATGGGAATCTCTCAACCATTCGCCACCAACCCAAACTTTGTCGAAGTTAGCATCAGCGTTGAAGCCATAGATATTTTTGTAACCATTAGTGCTATCTTGGTTTACACGATCGTAGAAACCACCAACCATAGTGTGTTTACCTACTTTACCTTTTAAGCCAAGGTAAGTGTTAGTTACGTTTTGGTCTTTAGTCAAGCCAGCTGCTTCGCCGGATACCATGTAACCGTAAGCTGCTTGAGCCATAATTTTGTCGTTACCAGCGTTCAATTGAGCACCGTCGAAAGTACCGTCAAATGCTAAACCGCCACCGATAGTTTGGCCGAAACGACCAGCTTTCAAGGATACGCGTTCACCGAATTTATGGTTTACATAAGCGCGGTCGATTGTTGCGTTGGAGTTACCACCGTTTTGGGAGTTACCCAATTCGAAGTTACCAGAAGCCAAACGAACAACTGCGTCAGTGCGATCGTTTACTTTTGCGTTGAATTGTACACGAGCACGAGCGTCGAATTTGGATTTAGCATGTTCAGCATCTTGGTAACGAAGACGAGCATCACCAGTAACTTTTACGTTACCTACGCGGTCTTCCAAGCGAGCTACACGAACGCCCAAGTTGTTCAATTCGTTGGAGAATTCATCAGCCAAACGGTTGATCATAGCTTGTTGTTCAGCGTTAGCGCGGTCTTGGTTAGCCATAGCTTTAGCTACCATTTGAGCCATTTCGTAACGAGTGATATCGTTTTGGCCTTTGAAAGTGCCATCTGGATAACCGTTAACGATACCAGCAGCTGCTAATTGAGAAACTGCTTGGTATGCCCAAGAATCAGGAGTTACATCGGAGAATGGGTTAGCTGCGAATGCAGTAGTTACACCCAAAACTGCTGTTGCTGCAAAGATTGCTGCGAATTGTTTTTTCATAGTTGAATTCCTTCTTTCTGAAAAAAAATAGAAATACAAAATGTTACAAGTCATAACATTCACATTCTACTCTGTTCTTCAGATAAGAATTTCTGGGAGTGTCCACGTTTCCTCGCCACATTCTGTATCGAAGTTCTTCGTTTCATGTGTTTGTTATCTCTTGTACGGTGATATTAGCACAACCAAATTTTCGTGTAAACCCTTTTTTCTCAATTTCATTCTCATTATAAAAATT
>CADFKY010000008.1 GCA_902834965.1 Veillonellaceae bacterium | reverse complement strand
TAGCTAGAATTTCTTTTGTTGTTCTTAGTTGCGCAAATCGATTTCTCCAAATTTTAGAGATACGCTGTAAAATTTGATGTTGAACTTACATGATAATTTAACTACAATAATGATAAGATATTAGAAAAATGAGTTTTATATCACTAAAAGATTTTGGAGGTGATAGTATGCCGAATATAAAACCTATTTCAGATTTACGTAATTATTCTGAAGTTTTACGTGATGTTACTATAGATAGTCCTGTATTTTTAACTAAAAATGGTAGAGGTAGGTATGCAATTATGGATATTCAAGATTATGAACGTGTAATGGCTACTATAAAACTTATGGGGGCTTTAGAGACCGGTCGTAAATCTGGTGAAGAACAAGGCTGGATTTCATCAGAGCAACTAAAGAGTGAATTGGGGATTTAATTATGAATAATCAAATTAGCTATGCACCAAAAGCACGAGAAGATTTGCTAGAAATAAAATCTTTTATAGAAGAAGAAACCGGTGATATTGAGTTAGCTAAGAAAACCGTTTCGGATATAGTGACTACGAATGACTCGTTGAGTATATTTCCAGAAATGGGGCAGCGATTATTGATTAATCTAGAAAGCAAAATTGAATACAGATATTTACTTTGTCATAATTATTTAAGTTTTTATCGTTATTTAGACCGGACTATCTATATTGATAGAATATTAAACAGTAGACGTGATTATCTTAGAATACTATTAGATGAAGTACATTAGTTATTAAAAGCACTATCGTTAATAGATGGTGCTTTTTATCATATGATAAACATACTATCTATAATAGTATCTTGCCTTTCACAAATCTCTGAAGAATGTTACAATAGACACTATATATTCATTTTTAGAAAAGAGGCTATTATGGAACGGATTCAAGATCTTGTGTACACGCATGTGCAGGGTGGCCAGTTTAGATGGGTTACCGTCAGCACATTGATGCTCGCATTGGGCACGATATTGCATTTGGTGAGCCCTAGTGTGGCTGGGGTGACGCCAAACTGGACAATTGCTACGTACTGCGTAGCTATTTTATTGACACGTCCTAGTTTGAGTCAAACATTGGGGATTGGCCTTGTAGCGGCGCTCATCAATGTTTTGACATCTAAGTCAGCATTCCCTTATGGTAACTTGTTGTCTGAACCAGGTGGTGCGTTGACTGCGGCTCTCGTAACACGTGCTATGTTGTCTGTGAAATTCCGTAAAATCGGTGGTTTCGATTTAACGCCAATCGTATCTGGCTTCTTGGCGACTGTTGTATCTGGTGGTATCTTCGTTACCCTCTTATGGCAAGTGCTTGGTTTGCCTAATAATGTATACATGTACGGCATGTGGCCATTGGTACTTATTGTAGGTGCTTTGAATGGTGCTATTACGCCAATCTTATACATTCCGGCACAACGTTTATTCTCCAAACGCGGTATGTTGCCAAGTGCGGATCAATTGACGTCTGACCATAGTCATATGACAATCTTGCCTGAGCGCCAAGCTAAAATCTCTATTGAGCACGTAAATTACTACCATCCAAAGGCGACTACACCGTCTCTTGAAAATATCAATCTCGACGTACATGATGGGGACTTCCTCGTTGTGACTGGTCCTGCTGGTTGTGGTAAAAGTACTCTTTGCATGGCTATGGTAGGGGCGGTGCCTAAATTCTACGGTGGCCGCCTTGAAGGCATGGTGTTCGTAGATGGTAAAGCGACTACACAAATGGAAATTCCAGAGTTAGCGAACCATATCGGTGTGGTTCTCGCTGATTACGACACTCAACTCGTAACGATGACAGTTCGAGAAGAAGTAGCCTTTGCCATGGAAAATCGCGGTTATGACCGTGACACCATCAAAGCACGTTCTGAAGAGGTATTTAAGCAAGTTGGCCTTGTAGGCTTAGAAGATCGCAAGATTACAAGCTTGTCCGGTGGTCAACGCCAACGTTTGGCGATCGCTTCCGTATTGGCTACGAACCCAACTGTTCTTGTTCTTGATGAACCAACTAGCTCCCTCGACCCAGATGGGACTGCCGAATTATATCGCCTCGTAGGTGATCTAAATCAAAAACACGGTATTACCGTTGTTGTTATCGATCATGACTTACACGCTGTATTGCCGTATGCAAACCGCATGGCTCTCATGGTGGACGGCTCTATTGCGTGCGACGACGATGTACCAACTACGCTTCGTTACATGTACGAACACAATATTCACGTTGATGCATTGCCATCCGTGTTCACCACGTATATGGAACTTGAACAAGCGGGCTTCCACAGCGATGAGCCTTGGCTTAGCATCGAGTCTGCTATCAAGGGCTTACACCAAATTGAAATGGCTCATGCCATCCAAACTGAGGTGCATGGTGAAAGCAACTCTGCCAATAACCTAACAAATACTACTGTAGTAGAAGATAGAAAACCGATTCAACGCGTTGATGATGTACCAGGAAAGGACGGTGGCGCTCATGCTTAAGGTTGAAAATATCCGCTTTGGCTATGTGCCATCTGTAGACATTTTCCGTGATGTGACTTTCACCATCGAAGGGGGCGAATATATTGCCATCGGTGGTCGCAATGGTTGTGGTAAAACGACTATTACTCGTTTGCTCGTAGGCCTTGAAAAGGCGAGCGAAGGCCGCATGTACTATAACGGCACGGATATTACGTCTATGCCGCCATCTAAACGGGGTCAATTTATTGGTTATGTATTCCAACAACCAGATCGCCAAATGTTCAGACCAACAGTAGCCACAGAGGTTGCCTTCGGCCCTGAATCACTAGGCCGCAGTAAATCCGAAGTGAAACAAATCGTTGATGAAGTGTTGGAACGTACAGGTATCGCTCACTTACGTGAAGCCTATCCTCCAACATTGCGCCGTGGCGAAAAGCAACGTGTTGCTATTGCTTCTGCACTAGCAATGCAATCTAAAATCCTCATCCTCGACGAACCAACAAGTGGTCAAGATGGTAAGGAAACTAAAGAGTTGTTAGCTCTATTGCGTCAACTTAATCAAGAAGGCATTACAATCCTTCTCATTACACATGATATGGAAATCATGGCTAGCGAATGTAGCCGTGCACTCATCATGGGTAACCAAACCGTTGCCTTTGATGGTTCTCCAGAAGAATTATTCAAGAAATCTACGGATGAATTGCAAGACCTAGGCCTTACAAAACCGTCAAGTGTGGAACTTTCACTAGCGGTACCATCCCTCGGTTATTGCAAATCCATGGATGAATTGAAATCTAAGTTAGTGGCTCAGTTGGGCAGAAAATAGGAGGGACATATGGAACGTTTAGTACCGTTAACAAAAATCTTGATGACCCTCGTTGTATCCGTGTGGGCCATTTTATTACGCGACTGGGCATCTTTATTGGCTTTAGTCGTTGTAGAACTGGGTGTATTATTTGTAGCTGGTTTACTATTTAAACAACAAAAAGCCGTATTGGCATTGACTAGCTTTGCTGTATTCCTTGGTGTTATCCAATTCCTTGGTAGCGGTGATGTAACATCTGCCATCGTATCCGGCTTGCGTATGCTTGCGATGACACTTGTATTCATTTGCTTGTTGGCAACTACAAAATTGCAAGACCTTACAGCAGCGCTCGTAACACAATGCAAAATTCCTTACGAATATGCATTTATGTTCACTGCAGCACTTCGCTTTGTGCCTGACTTCATTGCTGAAAGCCATGCTGTACAAGAGGCGCAAGCGTGTCGTGGTTTATCCTTAGAAGGCAACTTCTTGAAGCGCATGAAATCTTACGCATCTGTTATCCAACCATTGCTTTTAAAATCCTTGGGCCGATCCGAAACAATGGCGCTATCCCTAGAACTACGTGGCTTCGGTGGACCTACACATAGCTTTGCTGCATCCGTAGGATTGAAAACAGTGGACTACGCTGTGATTGGTACTCTTGTAGTAGTAACAATTGCTTTGTTTGCTATCGTAGCTTAATCTTTGATTAATCAAGCATATGTCTTGTAAAATAATCTATTTATGGTATACTACAAATAGGTAGTGAAGCGTACAAAATTACCTACAATATAACAAAAAAGGACGAGTTGCCGCTCGTCCTTTTTCTTGCTTATTTTTTGTTCTTATTCTGTAACCAATAGTTATAGGTAGTTATAACTAAGGACACAATAAGAGGGGCAAGCAAGGTACCCCAAAGCGTACAAAATAACGCCTCCAATATAACACCTCCTTTCTTCTGGAGGTGATTTTATTATATCATTTTATATAGACCTAAGCTGTTAATTTATATAGAGATACCAACTATTTTGAGGAATTCTTATGAGTAAATTAGTAATACGACCAATTACAAAGGATGATATCGCAGCTTGTTTAGATATTTATAATTACGAGGTTATGAACGGTGTAGCAACACTTGATCTTGAGCCCCGCACGTTGCCAGAATGGCAGGAGTGGTATGAGGCGCATCAAACTTCTGAGCACTGCATTTTTGTAGGTCTTATAGATGAGGTGGTTGTAGGCTATGCATCGCTTTCACCATATAGAACAAAGGATGCTTTCAAAAGCACTGTAGAATTATCTATTTACATTCATCAAGATTATAGAGGTAAGGGCGTAGCATCTAAGTTAATGGCTCATATTTTAGACCATGCAAAAGCAACGGATACATTGCATACGGTGGTGTCGGTTATTACTGCAGGAAATGCAGCGAGTACGGCGTTGCATGAACGCTTTGGATTTACCTATTGTGGACTAACGCCTCAAGTTGGTTTCAAACATGGTAAATATCAGGATACCGAAACATACGCATTATTGGTATAATAAAACGTAGATAGTAAATTACAGACTAATTGTACAGATGATAGATAAGGGTTCGCCACGGGTTAGGGCGAATAGGGTGATTGAATGAACATGAAAGATGAACGGCAGTTCGTTGGATACAGTAAGTATCGCAGCCGTCTCGTAGATGGTCATGTACATACGGAGTTGTGTCCACATGGTAGTGGAGATCGGACTGCGATGATGATCGAAAAGGCCATTGAGTTGCGCATTGAAAAGATATGCCTTACAGAGCATGCGCCATTGCCAAAGGCTTTTGTAGCTGAATACGGTGGTGACCAAAAGGCCTATGATACAGCGTCTTTGAAATTGAACCAAGTCGATACCTACTTAGAATTAGGTCGTCAATTACAACGTGCTTACGGCACACATATCGATATCTCTCTCGGTTTTGAAGTAGATTACATTCCAGGCTTTGAGACGGATATTCAAGAGTTCCTCGATCGCTATGGCCCGTTGACGGATGATAATATCTTGTCTGTTCACTTCATGGAAGGCGTAAATAATGCCTTTTATTGCTTAGACTACAGCCCAGAAGAATTTGAAAAGGGCTTTGGTCCGTGGATTGAAAAGCAGTATGAGTTGTATTACAAATATTACTCTACTGTACGCCAAGCCGTACGTGCTGACCTTGGTGAATATACACCAAAACGCATCGGTCACTTTGATTTGATTAAAAAATACCAACATTACTTTGGTTTTGAACATCACTTAGATCGCCGCAATGCGCAGGTGGTAAGTGATATTTTACATATTATGCGCGTACAAGGTCGCGAACTAGACTATAACATGAGCGGCTTCTTCAAACAAGACTGCCGTGAAATGTATCCAAGCCGCTTTATTCAAGGTATGGCTGCTATCATCGGGGTGCCATTTGTACTAGGCTCTGATGCACATAGCATAGCTGATATAGAAAAAATTTGGGGATAATTACAGAAGGTCTATACTTGGCTCTGTTCTATGTAACATATGGGTGAAAGTATGGGCCTTTTTATATATTACCGTGATTTAGATGCACAGAATCGTTAAGTATGATAGGAGATAATATGAATTATAGTGCGGCAACATATATAATAATTTGTGTATTTATCATATACTTATTCGATGTTTTTAAAGTGCAGTCTTTTCGATTAAACAATATTGATTTAAAGAAGAGTGTACAAATTAAAATTTTTCAGTTACTAAAAGGTCTCGCTGTGGTAGCATATATTGTAATTCCTTGGGGACATACCTTGTGGGGAACAAGAGTATTAGTAGTAATCTTTTTATTGGCAGTATTAGGTGATATTTATTCTAGAAATAAAGTTGCTAAAGCGGTTATAGATTTATCGGCTTCTGAAAAAGAATGTTTATGCCGTTCTGCTAACATGCTTTATCTTTATTTCATTCCGTATATGCTAGTCTGTATGACTGTAATTATTTTTATGAATTTTTAATGTATTAGCTGATTAGGCATTTTAGAGGAACAGAACGTATGGAGATAATACTTAAAATCCTAACCCTTATTATGTTTATTGGTATACTCTATAACATTAGACAACGCAAGAAGTATGATGAATGGAAGGAAAAGGAAAATCAAGCCATATATGATTTGGGCCAGATTTTGGCATGTGACAGAGCACAAGCTAAGTTTGTAATCGATCAACTAGGACGTCATGCAGTACCTATTGATGTGGTAGTTGCCCCCATGTCTGTTGTCTCTATCCATGGTGAAAGTATGAATGGCTATGTCTTTTCTTATAATGAATTAAATGGCTGTTTTACTTTAAATGATAAGTTTGAAATAACAAATTTGATTTATAATGATGTGGACTTATTACAATTAAATTCTTCATCTTTATAGGTTAATGATAATAATAGCATTGCATCTATCCAAGCATTTGGTTGACAGGCTAAGGTAAGTGGGAGAATATAATGAGAAAACTATTATCTGGATTTGCGATTTTGATTACCCTAATAACAGCTTTTGTAGCTTATATGTTTTATCATGAACCATCATCAGATGAGCTGGTTGGCCGTAGTGTAGTTTTAGAGTTTGGGCCTAAGAATGAAATTCATATTAGCAAATTTGGTAGCCAATTTATTGTATCTGATACTAGTTTCTCTAACTCTAAATTTCCTTATTTCTTTGATGCCTTTGTAGAGAAAGATAAGGCTGGCAGCTCGTATCTATACTTATTATGTAAGGATAATATGATTGTCTTTGATAATACTATGAATTGTGTTTTATTCTTCTCCAAACAGAACCAAGAGTCCAAAGCTTTATTGGATCATGTTCGGAAATATTATCATTTTGATGAAAGTAAAACGAAGTATAAGATTGAAGACTTAGATGAAGTTGATAGGTCTATATATCTATCGTTACAAAGTCAAAATTAATCCTTAATTATATATATTTAACTATAGTATATAAGAGGATATAAGCCATAGGTGTAGTATCTTTATATTAATAACGTGAAATCATAACGGTTCTATTGACAATTCTATAGAACCGTTATATTATAATTTCATACTTTAACTAGATAAAGCGATAAAATAGAAAAGTATCGATATAGGTAAATTTTTTCTCATAGATAAATGAAAGCCATTCAACTCGTTTGAAACTGATTATATGATGCTTTCACAGATATGAGAAATGAAATGATAGAAAGGATGTTTACGATGGTACAGCAGCAATTACCTACGGGGTTCCGTGATGATATAGGGGCCGTAGCGGAGCGCAAGGATGATGTGAGCCAATATGTGCTCGGTCTATGTCGTAGCCGCCAATACACAAAGATCTCTACACCTCTTGTGGAGTACAAGGATGTATTTAATGGCTATGAAATGGGGCGCGGTCAGCATATGTACGAGTTCATGGATAGTTCTGATGAGTCCGTCGTAATTCGTCCTGATTTGACTATGCCAATCGGTCGTTTCTTGGCGACTACCAATATTGAACTACCTCGCACGTTCTATTACTTAGGCGATGTATTCATGAAAAATAAAAAGCACCGCGGCGATGTGAACCAAGTAACGCAAGGTGGCATCGAGATGGTAGGCTATGAAGGCATTGAAGCCGAGCAAGAGTGCTTCGCCATCATTAAAGAGGTAAACGAAACTCAGCTTGGTAATAATTTGCTATTAGAAATTGGAGATGCTCGTTTCTCTCGTGCTATTACCGATGCTCTTGGTCTTAGTGATAAAGAAAAATCTGAGCTCCTCGATGCTTTGTTTACTAAATACTTGCCACGTTATAACGAGTTGATTTCCGACTTTAAAAATAGCGCCTTATATCCATTCTTAACTGTATGGCCTCGCTTGTTTGGCACGGTGCAAGATATTAAGGATGAGCTCAATCAAATCATCTTGCCTGCAGCGGCGCAACGCATTTTAGATAATCTCGTAGATATGGCGAACCAAGTGGCTCAAACAGGTCAGCAGGTTCGCATTGACGTCTCTACTGAGCCACTTCAATCCTACTATACAGGCCTTACCTTTAGAGGCTACGTAGACGGCGTGTCCCAATACATCGTCAGCGGCGGTCGTTATGACGGTTTGCTATCTAGCTTTGATGGTACGCCAATGCCTGCGGTGGGGATGGCTTTCAACATCGACGTCTTGACCGATGTGACCTTGAATGGTGAAAGCAACAATCAAGATAATGGTAAATTGCGTATCGCTCTTACAAAGGGCCGCGTAGAGAAAGATTTTATTCCTCTCTTGGAGTCCTGTGGCGTAGATTGTGAGCCATTACGGAACAAGGCGCGTAAGCTTATCATTCCGTTGGGCGATGCTATTGAGGTTATCCTCGCTAAAGGCCCAGATGTAACGACTTACTTGAAAAACGGTGTGGTAGACCTTGGTATCGTTGGTAGTGATGTACTAGATGAACAAGACGATACAAGCTATGAAATGCTAGATTTACAAACTGGTAAATGCCAATTTATTTTGGCCTCTTTGGCAGGCTATGATCCTAAAGAAGGTCGTCGTCAACGTATCGGTACAAAATACCCAACCATTACAAAACAGTACTTCGGAGCACAAGATGTAGAAATCATCAAAATTGAAGGCTCCGTAGAATTGGCGCCTCTCGTAGGGCTGGCTGATGCCATCGTAGATATTACTGAAACTGGTACAACCTTACGGGAAAATAACTTAGAAATCTTTGACTGGTTGCAAAAGATTTCTACCCGCTTAGTAGCTAATCCATTAGCGTTAAAACAAAAGAGAAATACTATTTTTAAACTTATAGATCAGCTTTCAGAAGCCATTAATAAATAAGAGATAGAACTAATAGTGCGAAGAGCATAGATAGGAAGAAGGATAAGACATGAAAATTTATAAGGAATCATTAGATACGATGCTTGGTATCGTGCGAAATTACACTCAACAAACTACAGATATGGAAATTGAACGCCGCGTGTACGATATCGTCGACGATGTGCGCACCAATGGTGATGCGGCTTTAAAGGCCTATTCTGAAAAATTTGATGGCGTATCCATCGAAGATTTCAAGGTGCCTCAAGAGGAAATCGATGCTGCCTATGAGTCCTTATCTGATGATTTGAAAGTAGCCTTATTAAAGGCAAAGGCAAATATTACTGAGTTCCACAGCCGTGAAATTGAACAAGGCTTTGTAGATATGGATACACCGGGCATTATTCGTGGTCAAAAGGTGATTCCATTAGCTCGCGTTGGACTTTATGTTCCTGGCGGCACTGCAGCCTATCCTTCTACTATTATTATGACTGCGTTGCCAGCTAAAATTGCAGGCGTTAAAGAAATCGTTATGGTCACACCGCCTCAAAAGGATGGCATTAACCCTGCTGTATTGGGCGCCGCAAAACTTGCTGGCGTTGATGCAGTATACCAAGTAGGTGGTGCTCAAGGTGTAGCGGCTCTAGCATATGGTACGGAAAGCATTCCAAAGGTTGATAAAATCGTAGGCCCTGGCAACATTTACGTTGCTACAGCAAAGCGCCAAGTGTTCGGCCAAGTTGATATCGACATGATTGCGGGCCCTAGCGAAATCGGCATTATCGCTGACGATAGTGCTAATCCAGTACACCTTGCGGCGGATTTTTTGTCCCAAGCAGAACATGATCCTCGTGCGCGCGCTATTATGGTTACTACTAGTGAAAGCTTAGCAAATGCCGTATCTGATGAGGTAGAACGTCAATTAAAATTGTTGCCTCGTGAAAGCATCGCTCGTCCAGCTATTGAAAATAACAGTTATATTGCTGTTATGGATAGCGTTGAAGACATGTTTACGGTCATGAACGAAGTAGCACCAGAGCATTTGGAAATTCAATTGCCAGATCCAATGGGTTATATGAGCCTCGTTCAAAATGCAGGCTCCGTATTCCTTGGTGCTTATGCATCTGAGCCATTGGGCGACTACGTAGGTGGTACAAACCATGTGTTACCTACTAGTGGTACAGCACGTTTCTCATCTCCACTTGGTGTATATGATTTCGTGAAACGTACATCCTTTACACAATTTACAAAAGAACGATTAGAAGAAGTAGCAACACACATTACTACATTAGCTCGTACAGAAGGTCTTGAAGCACATGCGCGCGCCATCGAAGTACGTTTTGAAAAATAGTTATAAAGAATAGTTATAAAGAATAGTAGAAAATAGAGTTGGCATCTATATTTATATACATATTTAAAATATAGATTGAATACTAGATTATAAAATAGATTTGAGGTATAGAGGTCGTTATGATACGCACAGGTACGGTGCAACGCACCACTCAAGAAACAGATATTACAGTAGAACTTACCCTTGATGGGGCGCAAACGAGCTCCATCTCCACAGGCATTGGCTTTTTTGACCACATGTTGACGCTGCTCGCAAAACATGGGCGCTTTGGTCTCGTGGTAGAGGCAAAAGGCGATACCTATGTAGATGCTCACCACACTGTGGAGGACATCGGATTGGCCTTAGGTCAGGCTTTGGTGAAAGCCTTAGGCGATAAGGCTGGCATCGAGCGTTACGGCGATGCGTGGGTTCCTATGGACGAAGCTTTGACGCAAGTTGTGATCGACTTGAGCGGTCGTCCGTACCTCGTATTCCAAGGCGAATGGAGCACTCCTGTTCTAGGTGGCAACTTTGAAACAGAGCTAGTAGAGGATTTCTTCCAAGCACTAGCTATGAGCGCTGCTATGAATTTACATGTTCGCAATTTATATGGTCGCAATACACATCACATTATTGAAAGTATGTTTAAGGCTACAGGCCGTGCATTGCGCAAGGCCGTTACAATTAACCCAGATATTCAAGGGGTAAACTCTACAAAGGGCGTTATTTAATATAGTCATTTAATAAAGGAGAACCTATGATTTTTCCAGCTATAGATTTACAAGATGGTCGCAGCGTTCGACTCTATAAAGGTGACTTCGCACAGGAAACGGTAATCAATCCTGATCCAGTAGACCAAGCAAAACAATATGAAGATGCCAAGGTTGGAGCGCTACACCTCGTCGATTTAGATGGTGCTAAGGCGGGCAAACCTGTTAACGTAGACATTGTAAAAGCAGTGCGTGAAGCTTTCACAGGCATTCTTGAAATCGGTGGAGGCATTCGAGATAAAGAGGCCGTAGACCTCTATTTAGGCTTAGGCGTTGACCGTGTTATCCTAGGTTCTGTGGCCCTCAAAAATCCAGAGCTTACCAAACAAGTGATTGCAGAATACGGTGCAGAGCGCATTGTCATCGGCGTAGATGGTAAAAACGGTAAGGTCGCTGCTGAAGGTTGGCTCGATCAATCCGATGTGCCTATGACCGATTTGATTGGCGCTATGGTTGAAGGCGGCGCAAAGTACTTCATTGTTACCGATGTGGACAGAGATGGCACTATGCAAGGCGCTAATGAGGACTTGCTCGGCAATTTACAAAAAGAATTCCCTACGACACGCATCGTTGCGTCTGGTGGCGTTCGTAATTTAGAAGATATTAAATCCCTTGAAGCCAAAGGCGTTATGGATAGCATCGTTGGTAAGGCTTTGTATGAAGGAACGATTACATTAGAGGAAATTGCTGGGTACAATCAACGGTAACTTGAACACTTAGTGGGGAGTAGAATTATGTTAGCGAAACGGATTATTCCGTGCCTTGATGTGGATGATGGGCGCGTTAAAAAAGGGGTTAACTTTGTTAACCTCGTAGATGTAGGTAGTCCCGTAGATATTGCGGCCTCCTATGAACAGCAACAGGCTGACGAATTAGTATTCTTAGATATTACGGCTACCGTCGATACACGGACTACTATGCGTGACGTAGTGCAAGAGATTTCTTCCCAAGTCTTTATGCCGCTCACCGTTGGTGGTGGTATCAAGACCGTTGAGGATATGACGGCTTTGTTGAAAGCTGGCGCCGACAAGGTGTCTTTGAATTCGGCAGCCCTTGCAAATCCTGAACTCATCACCGAAGGAGCTCAAAAGTTCGGCAACCAATGTATGGTAGTGGCTATCGACGTAAAAACAGATGAAGAGACTGGCGAATGGTACGCTTATACGCACGGCGGTCGTAAGCGCACCGAATGGAAAGCCCTTGATTGGGCTAAGGAAGCCGTCTCTCGTGGCGCAGGGGAATTGCTCGTAACGAGCATGGACAAGGACGGTACTAAATCTGGCTTTGATATTGAACTATATAAGGCTATAGAAGCCGTTGTAGATGTACCTATCATCGCATCAGGCGGTGCCGGTAAGGTTCAAGATTTTATAGACCTCTTTGAACAAACTGGCGTTACCGGTGCGTTGGCGGCATCTATCTTCCACTTTGGAGAAATTAAAATCCCTGATCTTAAATATGAATTACGAGCTCGAGGAATTACCGTACGATAAAAGTAATTTACATAATTAGCGTATGGTAAATGGATTAAATGCCTCCACTATGGTAAAGGTACTAAATAAAACATTGAATTTTGAAAAGATTACATGTATTAAAGGATTACTATATGAAACCGGATTTTGAAAAGGGAAATGGCTTATTGCCAACGGTTGTACAAGACGTAGACACAAAAGACGTGCTCATGGTGGCGTGGATGAACGAAGAAAGCTTTCACAAAACACTAGAGACAAAGGAAACGTGGTTTTGGTCTCGTTCTCGCCAAGAGCTATGGCACAAAGGCGGCACGAGTGGCAATGTGCAGCATGTGGTGAGTATGGCCCTCGATTGCGATAGGGATACATTGCTCATTCAAGTTAAGCCAGAAGGTCCTGCGTGTCACACTGGGTGTACAAGCTGTTTCTTCAATGATGTAGAGGCGTAGCAGTTAATACGATATTACATGGGTAATTAATAGACTATGCATAATAGGATGTAAAGTATAAGAGGTATAACGGAGTTATATATGGCACAACAAACATTGAACGAATTATACGAAATTATTAAGAACCGCAAAGCGCAACCTAAGGAAGGTTCTTATACGAATTACTTATTTGATAAAGGTCTCGATAAAATCTTGAAAAAGGTAGGCGAAGAGGCGACAGAGGTTGTCATCGCTGCAAAGAACGAAGATCCTCAAGAGTTGATTTACGAAACAGCAGATGTGTTGTATCACTTGCTCGTATTATTGGCGGAAAAAAATATCCCTTACGAAGCCATTGAGGCAGAACTTGCGAGCCGTGAAGGGGTAGTAAGCAAGACTACAGATCGCCCAGAAATTACCAATTTATAATGCTCGCTATGGTATGAGCTTACATAAGTTCATATGAGTTTTAATAAATGTATTTGCATTGAAATACGTACATACGAATTTAGACGAGTTTATAAACAAAAAATAAGTTTGAACGCGTGTATATACGTTAAGAAAATAGTTAGAAAGGATAGCCTATGAAAGAGATAATTCGCACATTGAAACCCTATATACCTGAGGAGCCTGCTGCAGCGGTAAAGGAACGTCTTGGGGTGGACCGATTAGTGCGCTTGTCAGCCAATGAAAATCCATATGGTACATCTCCATTGGTGCGCGAGGCTATCCTTAGCTATGTCACACATAATGATGCTAACTATTATCCTGATGGTAACGCCACTGATTTGCGTATGAAATTAGCTGCGTATTGGAAGGTACAACCAGAGCAACTTGTTATCGGTGTAGGCCTTGATGAGGTTATTGCCATGGTCAATAAAACATTGATCAGCGCTGGTGACTCCATCGTGGTAAGCGTGCCAGCCTTCTCTGAGTATGCTTTAAATGGTCTCGTTGAAGGTGCTGAAATTCGCGAGGTTCAAGCTGATTTTGAAACAGGTCATTATGATTTCGCCGCATTGTTAAAAGCTGTAGACGACACAACACGCCTCGTATGGATTTGTAATCCTAATAACCCGACAGGTACCTATGAAACTGTTGAAGATATCCGTAACTTTATTGCAAAAGTACCAAAAGACACACTAGTTATCATCGATGAGGCCTATATTGACTTCGTTACATCCGTAGATGTTCCTACCGCACGTGCATTGCTAGATGAGTTCCCAAATGTAGCTATTATGCGTACCTTCTCCAAGGCATATGGTCTTGCTAATTACCGTGTAGGCTATATGATGACGCCTTTAGAGCTTGCGAACTATATGCAAACTATCCGCTTGCCATATAATCTCAATACTTTATCCCAAGTAGCAGCAGAAGCAGCATTTGATGATCAAGCATTCTTAACAAGAACGATATCTCAAAATGCAGAAGAGCGGGCTAAATGGGAAAGCTTGTTTGATGAATTAGGTATTCACTACTACAAGAGTGAAGCGAACTTTATTTTCTTTGCTGTATCTGATGCAGAAGGCTTGGCTGATGCATGGTTAAAAGAAGGCTATCAAGTGCGCCGTGGGCAACGGGAAGGTTGGTTGAGACTTACTATTCCAATGGCTCAAGATGGAGCTGTTATGCGCGGTATATTAAAACAATTCATGAATTAATCAATATGGGATATATCATATATACTAATGATTCGCGCCTTATGATATCAACTTTCATTCTATAGAATGGAGTTTAGCTTTTACCCAATTGAATGGCAGGAGTTTGTATCCTGTTTAGAGAATATATATAACGAAAACGACGTGAACGACGAGCCCTAGTAATGACTGGGGCTCATTAAGGCTGTTGAAAGGAGTATATTATGATTGCCATTATAGATTATGATGCGGGCAATACATTTAATGTCCAGAAAGCGTTGGCCTACATCGGACTTGATGCGGTGCTAACAGCAGATCCTGAGGTTATACTAAATGCCGATGGCGTTCTCTTGCCAGGTGTAGGCGCCTATGCGTCGGCAGTAGCAGTTCTTAAGGAACGTGGTCTCGTCGATGTCATTCATGAAGTGGTAAAACGAGAAATACCATTATTAGGTATTTGCTTGGGTATGCAGCTATTGTTTGAAGAGTCCGAAGAATATGGTCCAACACCAGGCTTAGGACTTATTCCAGGCAAGGTAAAAGAAATTCCTCGTGACCTTGGCCTCAGTGTGCCCCACATGGGTTGGAACAAAAATACAGTGCACCATCCAGATAGTGCTTTCAGCAATGTAGACGATCAATATACCTATTTCGTTCATTCCTATTATGTAGATACAGACCCTGAATTTATTACATCCACTGCAAACTATGGTATCGATGTACCTGGCGTTGTAGAGCGCGGTAGAGTGTATGGAATGCAATTTCATCCTGAAAAAAGTGGTGTAGTAGGTTTAAATCTATTGCGTGCATTTGGCAATATTACGGAAGCCTATGCAGCGGCGAAACAATAGGAGGGTCATTCTATGTTAGCAAAACGTATTATTCCTTGCCTCAGTGTGGCCAATGGTCGTGTCCAGAATGGTGTGCAATTCCGAGATATGGTTGATGCCGGCAATCCTGTTGAATGTGCGGAACGTTATGAGATACAAGGGGCGGACGAACTTGTATTATTAGATATAACGGCTACAACAGAAGGCCGTAAAACCTTTACTGATATAGTACTCAATGCATCGGATAAGGTATTCATGCCATTAACTGTAGGTGGTGGCATTACTTCTGTGGAGGATATGATGCAGCTTATGAAAGCTGGTGCCGATAAGGTTTCTATCAATACGGCGGCATTATCTAATCCATCCCTTATTACAGAAGGGGCAAAGAAGTTTGGCAATCAAGGTATCGTTGTGTGCTTAGATGTAAAATATAATCCTTTTGAAAAAATGTGGTATGCCTATGGACATGGCACATCTGATGATCCGGGGGCACAATGCAAAAATGCTTTAGAATGGGCGAAAGAAGCGGTAGACCGTGGTGCAGGTGAGTTATTGGTAACGAGTATCGATAGACATGGCACAGGTCTTGGCTTTGATATTGAATTATATCAGGCCTTGGCAGAGGTTGTTGATGTGCCTGTAACGGCCTTTGGTGGTGCTGGAAATATACAGCATTTTGTGGATTTATTTACAAAGACAAATGTAACTGGAGCTCTTGCTGACGCGTTGCTACATAACAAAGTATTAACAATAAAAGATATTAAAAAAGCACTTCACGAAGCCGGCATCGTAGCAAGACAATAGATAATTACTATCAAAATAAAACGATAAAAGCATTCTCTTATTAACGGAGAATGCTTTTTATTTATGCTTTTAACTCATAATGTACATTCAAAATGAGAAATCGATAATTGACACTTTTATGTTTAGATATACAATAATTATTGTAAGTACTAAAAGTTTTGAGAGCCAATGTGGCATGGATGTGCAAAAGATTTATCAGATATTTTTATATAACACCATGTCACACAAGACAATTGGAGGTGTTTATATGGTTATGAATGGTATTTACTTAGTTATAGCCTCCGCGTGTATTCTAATTTTAGCGTACCGCTTTTACGGGGCTTTCATAGCGGCCAAGGTGCTGACACTCGATCAGTATCGTCCAACGCCGGCTATGGTTCACAATGATGGTCACGATTACGTGCCAACAAACAAATGGGTAACATTTGGTCATCACTTTGCAGCGATTGCTGGTGCAGGCCCTCTTGTAGGTCCTGTTATCGCAGCCCAGTTCGGGTATTTGCCTGGTGCATTATGGATCCTTATCGGTTCTGTATTAGCCGGTGCTGTACATGACATGGTTATCTTGTTCGCATCCGTTCGCTATGATGGTAAATCTATTGCGGATATTGCACGGGAAGAAATCAGTAAATTTGCTGGTTTCGGTGCTATGCTTGCTACATTGTTCCTATTGATCATCACCCTTGCTGGTATGGCCGTAGTAGTAGCTAACGCATTGCATAACTCCCCATGGGGTTTCTTCTCCGTATTTGCTACAATTCCAATCGCTATTTTCATTGGTATTTATTTGAAATGGTTGCGTCCTGGTAAAATTCAAGAAGCAACTATTATCGGTGTAGCGTTGATCTTCGCAGCTATTATCTACGGTCCAAACGTAGCAGCTAGCGAATATGCTTCTTGGTTCACATATGACTTGCAAACTATTGAAATCATGCTTGCAGTCTATGGTTTCTTTGCAGCAGCATTGCCAGTATGGTTATTGCTTGCTCCTCGTGACTATTTGTCCACATACCTTAAAATCGGTACAATCGGCGCATTGGCTCTTGGTATTATTATCGTAATGCCTGAAATTCAAATGCCAGCTGTTACTCCTTATATCTGGGGCGGCGGTCCTGTATTGAAAGGTTCTGTATTCCCTTACATCTTCATTACTATCGCATGTGGTGCGTTGTCTGGTTTCCATACTGTTATCGCAACAGGTACAACACCTAAAATGCTTACTAATGAAAAAGAAATTTTACCTATCGGTTATGGTGCGATGTTAACAGAAGGCTTCATCGCTATGATGGCGTTGATTGCTGCTACTGCATTGCATCCAGATGATTACTTTGCGATTAACTCCACAGTTGAGTCTTTCAAAGCGTTAGGCCTTCAAGTTCATGAATTGCCAGCATTGTCTGCAATGGTTGGTGAAGACTTGATGCACCGTCCTGGTGGCGCCGTATCCCTTGCAGTAGGTATGGCTCATATCTTCTCTAGATTGCCTAACATGGATCACTTGATGGGTTACTGGTATCACTTCTGTATCATGTTCGAAGCATTGTTCATCATGACTTTGATCGATGCTGGTACTCGCGTAGGTCGTTACTTACTTCAAGAATTATTAGGTCATTTCCATCCTAAATTCAACGACCAACATTGGGCTCCTGGCGTTTATGGTTGTGCAGCTTTGATTTGTATATTGTGGGGCTACCTAGTTCTACAAGGTAACATCGGTATTATCTGGCCTCTATTCGGCGTATCTAACCAATTATTAGGTACTATGACATTGGCTGTAGGTACTACAGTTATCATGCGACTTGGTCGCAAACGTTATGCATGGGTAACAGGTATTCCTTGTATCCTAATGGCTATCGTGGCTATCGCTGCAGACTTTGAAAACGTATTTAACAGCTACATTCCAGCTGGTAAATGGATCCTAGTAGCATTCAGTGCTGCTATGTTCCTCATGATTCTTATCGTATTAGTAGAAGCAGTTCGCAGCTGGATTCGTTTGTCTGACATTCCTCAAGACTATCGTACACAAGCTGAAATCGAAGCTGAAAGCCTCGTAAAATACGGTAAACAAGCAAAAGCATAATATTGATTATTGCAATATATAAAGTGCACTCACCTTTGTGAGTGCACTTTTAATTTATAAATTTGCTGCCTTTTTTATAAAATAGTAAACTATACGTATAAATGTATGTAGTATTCATTTATGGTAACTTGTATATGTGTAATAGAGAAAGTATTGGAGAGTATTATGAATATTAGAATGGTAATAATGGCAGCAGTTATTAGTTCTACTGCAGTTTTTACGGCACATGGCGTAGATGTATCGATTCCAGGGGCAAATCCTAAAATGCCTGCAGTAGTGTATAGTGATAACATTGTAGATCAAACTAAAGTAGATAGGTTGGCAAAAAAACTGTCATCTTTATATGATAAGAAAATGGCCACAGATGCTTCTGTAGAGCCTCAAAATAGAGTAAAGGCAAATATCTTGGATAAAGGTATTATTGATTATAAAGCACATAACTATAGTTCCTCTATCTATGTGCTATCTGGAGAAAATCGCTCTATTCAATTTACCTTACCAACTACATCTAATAAGAGTATAGCGGTGCCTCGGGGTAAAGGGTATAAACAATATGCTATGTCTAATCTTGGTATGATTGGTATTGAGATTGAGCCTGTAAAGGATACCAATATTTGGGCTGAATCTGGTAAAAGTTATGCTGAACTTACCGTAGAGGATATGAAGGCTGCTTTCGCAAAACATAATCCAGGTGCTAACAATGCTTTTGTGGATGGTGGGAAGTTTACATATCCAGGTATTGAAAATGGTACGTGGGATGTAGCGACCTCGAAGGGCAAACTTGGTAAAAATACAATTAGTACGATTAATTTTTCCTATAAAAATAATCCGAACTATATGTACCATATTGGTATTGTAGACACTAATAAGAAGGCTAATTACAAATATAATTTAGGTTTATTAGCAAATTATACAATTCCTTCCATTATGGAGAAATCGGAGATTACGATTCCTAATACAGTAGAAACATTGGGAGATTTTACATATCGTCGAATTGAAGGAACGACTATAAAAAAGGATGTAGCTGAAGACGGCGGGCTTTTTAAAGCTTATGAAACAGATGGGCTAGCACATCTGTTACTAGTTAACCCAATCAAGGAAGGAGCTTCTAAAAACAAGCTTTTATCAGCTACATTAGCTAAGCAGATTCTTGATAGTAGAATTGGAAAAGATGGGAAAGTAAATATCTATACTGTATGGCATAACAATACGCCAGGAATATTAATGGATATTCAGTATCCTGCTTTCAATGCAATGGAAATATCTTATATAACACGAAATGATAAGAATTTATTCATTCACACTATCATTGCTAATCGTAATAAGAAAAATATTAGTCGAGATGATGTGATTAACTTACTTATTGATGTGCAAATGAAAGGTGAGAGTATGGACTCTACTAGTGTAATATCTCCATTGCCTGAATATGACTTTTAGCTTTATAGAAGCTTTTGTGCTTTATGTACATTAGAATTCAATAAATTCTATAGAATTTATTGACACGAATAGAAATCTAATATAGGATGTATGTAGTAATGTTTATTACTACAATAAAATAGTTAGGTAACGGCGCCTTGCATGCAGAGTTTCTGCGAGCAAGGCGCTTTTTGTATGGAAAGGAGTTTCTTATGGTCAATATGATTGATACGGGCAACACAGCATGGGTCTTGTTGTGTGCTGCCTTAGTATTCTTTATGACACCTGGTTTAGCGTTATTTTATGGTGGGATGGCGCGTAGTAAAAATGTGCTAGGTACGATCATGCAGAGCTTCTTCTTGATTGGTGTCATCTCTGTTGAGTTTATTTTGATAGGCTATACATTGATTTTTGGTGATGATCTACATGGCATCATTGGCGACTTTAGTAAATTTGGCCTTGGTGGTGCGGAGACAGCCGTCTTAAGTGATACACATATTCCTGAGCTTGCCTTTGTAGCATTCCAATGCATGTTTGCTGTTATTACACCAGCCATCATGAGCGGTTCTATTACAGGGCGGATGCGCTTTGCCCCCTTTGTAATATTCGCTTTGCTATGGTCTATCTTTGTATATAATCCGATGGCCCATTGGATTTGGGGTGGGGGCTTCCTCAGTGATTTAGGTGCACTAGCCTTTGCCGGAGGGCTTGCGATTCACGTGTTGTCCGGTGTATCTGGGTTGACCTTATGTATGCTGCTAGGCCGTCGCCGCGGCTATGGACGCATGCCTATGCTGCCTCACCATTTGCCGATGACAATTCTTGGGGCCGCTATTTTATGGTTCGGTTGGTTTGGGTTTAATGCAGGATCTGCTCTTGGCGTAGGCTTCCTTGCGGCTAATGCAGTGTTAACTACACAAATCTCTGCAGCTGTTGGTATTGTGGGATGGGTGCTAGTAGAAATGATGCACCGCGGTAAACCTACTGTATTAGGGGCTGCCTCTGGCGGTGTATCTGGCCTTGTAGCCATTACACCAGCGGCAGGCTTTGTAACGCCTATGGCGGCCATTATAATTGGCTTTGTAGGTGCTGTTGTGTGTTATCTTGCTGTCGCAATTATTAAAAACCGCCTTGGTTACGATGACTCTCTTGATGCATTTGGTATTCATGGCGTAGGTGGCACGTGGGGCGCTATTGCTACAGGTTTATGGGCTACCACAATGATTAATCCTGATGGGGCCAATGGTTTGTTCTATGGCGGCTCCTTATTAGGCCCTCAATTACTTTCACTTGTTATTGCCTATGTATTTGCCGTTGTAGGTACATTTATACTCTTTAAAATCGTCAGTGCTTTTATGGATATGCGTGTTAGCATTGGCTCTGAGTCACTTGGTATTGATATTAGTGAACATGGCGAAGGTGCTTATAATCAATCTGAATTTAAAAGCTCAGGTCGATTTATTTCGTCCAATCAAACGTCTTTGTTATAATTTGTGACAGATAAATAGTAAGGTACAATTGAATGTATATATGCTGTAATTGGTGAAAGTCAGGTTATATAATGCGTACTTCTGTACCACATAGGAGATAGATATATGAAACGAATGAAAAAGGTAGATATAATCGCTCGTGCAGAGCAGCTAGAGGATTTAAAAGAGGCGTTAAACAAGATTGGTATTCAAGGCATGACGATGTCACAAGTCTTTGGCTGTGGCTTACAAAAGGGCCATACCGAAGTATATCGTGGCCAACAATATGATGTGAATTTAATTCCTATGGTAAAAGTTGAAACCGTTGTGTGTGATGTGCCTGTGGATCTCGTGATGGATACAGCACGTAATACATTACAAACTGGTGAAGTAGGGGACGGTAAAATTTTTGTATACGATGTAGAAGACGCGATACGTATACGGACAGGCACAAGAGGTACTAAAGCTGTAACAGACGACGAAGCATAACAACCGAATACTAAAACAGAAAAAAGACGAGGTTTACCCTCGTCTTTTTTCTGTTTAACTCTTTTCGAGTAATGCTTCATATCATTATTATTATCAGAGTTTAGGAATATATTTTATTTTAATGGGACACCTTTGTAACAAACGTTATGAAATGAGTGGTCTATACATAATGAGCGACTTAGCTCGCTTTGGAGCGAAGTTGTATAGACCACTCATTTCAATATACCGGCCGCTACGTTTTAGGGCCCCATTAAAATAAAATTATAAATGCATCATGATATAATAATGCTATGAAACATTACGTACGTTCCTATTGGACAAAATATAAACAATTGTATAAGAAAGGTCTAAAAGGCAT
>CADFKY010000007.1 GCA_902834965.1 Veillonellaceae bacterium | reverse complement strand
TATCGAACATAGCGGAGTCAGAACCGCTGTCATCAACTACAGGGAATACTTTTTTGATGTCCGGGAACAATGGAGATTCTGCTTTACCTTCACGAGCATTGATCCAGTTTACATTACCGCGAATAGTGTTGATTTCACCATTGTGAACTAAGAAACGGTTAGGATGTGCCCGGGCCCAGCTTGGGAATGTATTCGTACTGAAGCGAGAGTGAACCATCGCCAATGCAGATGTAAAGTCAAGGTCACTCAAATCAAGGTAGAAGTCACGCAATTGACCAGGTGTCAACATCCCTTTATATACGATTGTTTTAGAGGACAAGGATGCAATATAGAAATCACTAGATAATTCTTTGCTCAATGGAATGATGCGTTTTTCCGCTAATTTACGAATGATGTATAATTTGCGTTCGAACTCTTTATTATTTGTAATATCTGGGCCTTTACCGATGAGGATTTGAATCATCCATGGACGAATGGCAGCAGCTTCATGACCAACTTTAGTACCATCAACTGGTACTTCACGCCAGCCGAGAACTACTTGACCTTCTTCGCGTACCACCTCTTCAAAAATACGTTTTTGCTCGTTGCGGAGGCTTTCATATTTGTGAGCGAATACCATGCCTACGCCGTAATCACCAGCGGAGGGCAAGTTAATGCCAAGCACTTCGCACTCGCGTTTGAAGAACTCATGAGGAATTTGCACCAAAATACCGGCACCATCCCCTGTGTCCTTATCTGCACCAGCACCACCACGATGCTCAAGACGCTCTAAAATGCGCAAGCCATCATCGATAATATCGTGAGATTTTTTACCCTTAATATTAACGACAAAGCCCATGCCACAAGCATCTTTTTCAAATTGGCTGCTGTACATACCATTAGCTTCTAGTCTAGCTTGATCTAGACGTTGTTGCTCGATTGTGCTCTGATTCATATCCATAACGTGCACTCCTTCATATCACTTGATCAATCCAAGCTCTGCGGCATCGTTCCGTTCGGTCTTGGTGAAAGTATAAACTATAAACTACCTCTAAAGAATCCATTCTGTAGTGATATTATCGGCTGTGACTGTCCATAACCTCATCTAAGTTTTAAATTCTATAGAATTTTTGTCTATACATAGTATACTCCTGTCCACTGTGAATTGAAAATATAAAAAAAACATAGTCTATGACTTAAAGTCATAGACTATGCATTTTTATCACCATTGTTTTTTGTATACATGTATACACAAGCATCAAGGGATATGTTTTTTTATCATCGATTGAGCTTTTTTTGTTTTACGTGGCACGCTCTATGTCCACATCTAGCAATTGAGCTTTCTTTATTTTACGTGGCATGCTCTATGACCACATCATCGTATAAATTATAATTGATGAAAATTAGAAAAGCAATTATTACTTTTCACGGCCAAAGTCGTCCCCTACTTCACAGTTTACCGTCATAGGCTCATCCTTACCATAGGGAACAAAGGTGAGTTCTGATGCGTGCAAGCATTGGCGTGTATATGGCTTGTTGCGTGTCCCATACATGGCATCACCAACAATGGGATGACCAATGTGTTCCATGTGCACACGAATTTGATGTGTTCTGCCTGTTAGTAATTTGAACTTTAACAGCGTATGTTCCCCTTCATGACCAAGAACGGTATATTCCGTTTGAGCCGGTTGACCAAATTCATCAATGACACGGCGGTTATCAAATACAGGATCAACGCCGATAGGTGCATCAACTACGCCATTCTCCTCAATGCGACCTTCCACAAGCCCCGTGTAGATACGATCGATACGACCAGCTTGTAGTTCATCAGTGTAATATTGCTGAGCTTCCTTTGTTTTACCAAAGAGAATACACCCCGATGTATCTCGGTCAAGGCGATGTACAGGACGCACCTTATGTACTACACCTTTTTTCGCATAGTATCCAGCCACATAGTTACTCAATGTACCAGATTTAGTTTGACCTGCAGGATGAACAAGCATGAATGGAGCTTTATTAACCACCAAGGTATGGGGATCTTCATAGAGAACGGTAATAGGCCCTTTTTCTACGTCCACACCATAGTCTTTATCCTGTGGTAGTTCCAAGGTTAATACATCACCTTTTTTGAGGGAACGCTGGGAATGGGCTACACGGCTATTTACTTTCACCCGTTTCTTGCGGAACATCATTTGAATATCCCGAGAGGACAAGGAGAAGCGTTCCTTTACATATTTAGAAACCGTCAGTTCTGTCGGTTCTTTCACTGTATATGTTTTCCAGCTCATATTACCACCATTCGTTAATATATGTTTTTTGTTCAGGATACAAGATATCAAAGAACTCTAACCATTCTTCATTGGCTGAAAGTTTACCTTCAAAGGCAAGATCACGAGCTGTTAATGTACCAATCAAGAGTTGGCTTAAAGCACCAACTTCAACGGTAATATCTACGTCCCCATCCAATGTATCAGACACCTTTTTAACAGATGGAATCAATGCGCCGCCATATTGGACTTCATAGCGGCCTTCATTCCACTCACAAAGACTATCTTTCACACCAAAGGTCATTGTAATCGGCATCATCAAAGCCTCTGGATTTACAGGAATGGCTTCGAAGGCAGCTTTCACATCTACAATACGGCTCATCATGTACGGCATCGTAGCGTGTCCGCTTTTACCATCAGGATAGAATCGATAGTAGGTATCGTGAAGGCCTTCATTCCAGCGAATAGTTGTACCTTGAGAGCGGTGATTATAGAAGTAATTTAACAATGCTCGTTGGGCACGGCGTGTAGTGTAAACTAATTCAGAAACAGGAATTTCTGGTTGGCCTAAGCGATATACTGCATAGCCTTCAATAACACCTTCATCATTGCGCACTACAGCGATATTTACGCCTTCTGCGAAGAAGCTACCGAGCAAGCGTTTCCATTCCTTTTCACCGCGCTCAGCATAGCCAGAAAGACGAGCTGTATATGCTTTATATACAGGGTCCAATAAGGTCCATTGATCCACGCTATTTAGCAGGCCAAAGCTCAAGGATTTATCCGTCATAGGGCGCAAGTCTTCAAGAGACATAGTATTTACCCATTGATGAGCATAGAGTTCCCAACCATATTGTTGGTAGAATGCAGCCTTGGAAGGCATTAAAATCGTCAATGCTTGACCTCGTTTGCAAAGTTCTTCAAGAGAAGCCTTTAGCAAAGCACCACCTACGCCACCACGGCGAGCTGCTGGATGTGTTGCTACGCCAACCATGTAACTTGTAGGCAATACAGCACCACGAACATTGATATTATATTGACGCAAATGAACGGTACTCAACAATTGACCTTGTTCAAGACCAACCATGGTATTTTCTGGTTCATAGCAATTTGTAAAGTAATATTGGAAGAATGGGTCTTCCTTTGGTTCAAAGCAGTACGCCCATAGATTTTCCACATGTGGCGTATCTTGAGCCGTTGCAATTCTAAATTCCATAAGTATATCCTCGTTATAGTAATAAACCGCTTTCTATCTGTTATATCGCATCGCATCGCATCGCATCGCATCGCATCGCATCGCCATGATGATACAAAACATACAGTCAAATAGATAGGCTAATACTTCTATTATAACAAAAAGAGCTATGAAGCACATCGGCTTCATAGCTCAGATTTTTATTTACCGCCTGTCGCATTGTCTGCTTCGTTAGCATATACTGCGTCGTATTTTTCAGCAAAGTGATCTGGATTGTAAGATTCTTTTGCTTGGCGAAGACCAGGCAAGCCCATATCTTCTTCACGGTTAATGAATTCTACATCGCTAAATTCATGACGAATGAATTCATTATTGATAGCTTGGTACAAACCACGGATATCTGGATTTGCTTTTTCAATGTGAATCAACGCCATTTTATCATTCAACAATTCACCGATACTGAAGGCTTCAACGCGGCCAAACAATTTGATGGCGCCGCCTTTAAGACCTAACGCCTCCCAGTTATCGAATAACAAGTTGATAGCTACCAATTCATCTTCGATACCTTCTTCATGATGAGTTTCTACCCAAGATGCTGCTGTTTCGCGGCACAATGGAATGATATCTTCAGTGATTGGCATATATTCATAGTTAGAATATTGCATGCGGAATTGATTCAAATGGTTTTTCTTTTGACGGAATTTCTTGCCAGACAAGTTGATAAGATCTTCAGACTTATAAATGTATTCGTAGTTGTCGCGGTCAGGTGTAAATTCATAACGACCAGGACATAACTCTTCCATGCGTTCTTTTACAACTTTGCTAACACCTTTAAAACGGAATGGCAAATTGTTTTCTACGAACCATTCTTTAGCGCGTAATAAACCATCGAGGAACTTTGCATCTTTACCGGCAAATGGAGGCAATAGGAACGGTTCACGTTTACCGCCACCTTGGATGTACAATACACCATTTTCCTCAGCCCAACGAATGCCGTACGCCTCTTGCCACATAAACAATGTAGTAAAGCAGTTATCAGATGCTTCGTAATGATGTTGTTCAAAATATTTATCGATTAATGGTTTATCTCTTAGTTCAAAACGTTTAAATTCTAAAATAATAATCCCTCCTATCAGATTCCTCAGTCGAGGTATTCACTATGGATACATACAACCACATGGTTGTTCATTATAATTTAACGGATTCCCCTAATTCAAAGGTTCCATCACTTGTGATTACCTTATCGCCTTCGTTTAGGCCTGAAATAATGGCTACATCATCGTCTTCTGTCATACCTACTTCAACGACACGTACGTCAACGGTATTATTTTCAGTCAATACATACACGTATTTGCCATCTTGGTTTTCACGAACTGCTTTACTTGGTACAGTGAGCATTTTCGCTTTTACATTAGACTCGATAATCAATGTATAGAATTCACCAGCCTTAATGAGGCCTTTGTCATTGTTGAAAGTAGCTTTCACAAGAACACTTGGTACATTTTCTGGCTGTGTTACATCTACATAGGTCAATTCACCAGGTAATTCTTGGTCACCTACCTTAAGTAGTACCTTAATCCCCTTTTTAGCATCAGGTGTGCCAAGCTTCATCGCCGCATCACGAGGAATGCTAAGGGATGCTACCATCGGTGTAGATTGTTGAATCATCATGAACGGACGATCTGCAATGGCCATTTGACGGTCTTCATTGTAAATAGCCGTTACCGTACCAGCTATAGGCGCTACAATTGTAGATGCTGCCATTTGTGCAGATACTTGAGCGATTTGAGCCTCAATAGCCGCCGTATTAGCGCCACCGCCGCCACCGCCAGTTGTTACTGTCGTAGTTTGTGGTTGAGACCGCTCTACAATGCGATCATATTCTTTTTGAGTAATCATGCCCGCTTCGCGCATCTTCTGAGCTTGTGCCAATTGAGCACTATCTACAGACGCTGCTGTCGTAGTTGTCACAGACGTCGCATAAGACTGAGCTGAGACTTGCGCTAACTGACCTTGTAAGGATGCTAGCTGTTGCTGTAAAGCCGATGTATCTACAGTGGCCAAGACTTGACCTTGTTGTACTTGGTCACCTACTTTCACAGCATATGCGACCTGCCCCGTCAACGTCGGCGTTACCGTCGCCTTATTGAGGGCTGTTACATTGGCGTCATTATGGATCTGCAGCGGCATATCCTTGTATGTTACATCAGCAACGGATACCGTTTTCGTACCGCAACCAGCGATGGTCAAGGCCATCATCACAACACCAAGCATAGCAACTACAGAATAAATTCGGTTTAATTTCATTCTGTCACTTCCTGTCATATTGATTTTTATCAATACCTTAGTATATCATAAAATCAATTAGAATTGTATGAAAGCTAATTCCTTTAATTAATGGATATAACGGAGGTTCTCATGGAAGAACGGATGGATTTTAGAATTTTAAATAACGGTAGCTTTATTCCCTCTATCGGTTATGGTACCTACAAAACAGGTAGCGAAGGCGAAACAGAACAAGCCGTAACTAATGCATTAAACGTAGGCTATCGATTACTCGATACAGCTGCTTACTACGGCAACGAAGAGGCCGTTGGTAGAGGCATCAAAGCATCTGGTGTTAAACGTACGGATATTATTGTAACTACCAAGATTTGGCATACCGACGCAGGCTATGATAATACAATGCGTGCTGTTGAAAGCTCCTTGAAAAAATTAGACACTAATTACATCGACATTATGCTCGTACATCAACCCCTTGGCGACTATTATGGTTCTTGGCGTGCCATGGAAGAGTTATACGATCAAAACGTATTGCGCGGGTTAGGCCTGTCTAACTTTTACGAAGATCGCTTAATCGACTTGCTATATCACTGCAATGTGAAACCGGTGGTGAACCAAATTGAATGTCATCCATTCAACCAACGCCACTCTCTTATCCAATTGATGAGAAAACATCAAGTAGTAGGCATGGCTTGGTCTCCATTCACCCGTGACCGCCAACCTATTTTTGACCATCCTATCATCAAAAGCTTGGCTGAAAAATACGGCGTGTCTAAACATCAAATTATCTTGCGTTGGCACATCCAACGTGGCATCATTCCATTGCCAAAAGCAAATAATGTAAGTCACATGGAAGCCAACTTCGATGTATTCGATTTCAAACTAACAAACATCGACATGGATGTTATGGAACTATTAGACCAACAAGACTTCTTGGAAGATCACCATACTGCACCAGGTCTTGAAAGACTTTTACAACTTAAATAAATATAAAAACAAAACCACTTATATCTACTCCTCTAAGAATAGATACAAGTGGTTTATTTTATTTCGGCACATTAAATACGGCTTGTACGAGTATCATATAAATCACTGTACCGGCAGCAATCGATATGAGCATGTTACGTTTCCATAAATGTAACCCTACCGTAACAACTAATGCTATGAGCTCAGGGATACCATACGGATATGCTAAAATGACGGTCTCCTTAAAGGTATATACAACGAGCATGCCCATAACGGCAGCCGGCAAAGCCTTACCTAAAAAGAGTACAAAATCTGGTGCCTTTTTTCCTGGTGGAAATACAAGGAAGGCACCAAAACGAGTGAGTAATGTACCGGCTACAACAATAGCAACGGTAATGACCATTTCTGTACTAGTCAAGATGTACACCTCCCCACTTATACGCAATATAGCAGGCTACTAGCATACAGCTCATAGATAAAAGCATAAAGAGCGATTTACCAACCAATAAGAGCATAACTATGGCCATAGCTGCACCAGCTACACCAAAGGCTCTAATCTTGTTATTTTTTGCGTTGAGCAGCATTTCAAGAAATACCACTATGAACAGACCTGGTAATACAAAATCGATGCCCCGTAAATCTACAGTAGCCAAGAGATTGCCAAACAGACCACCTGCAAAGGTACTAAATACCCAGAACACATAGTTGAGCCAAGACACGTGGAAATAAAACCATTTTTCATCTACATCATCGGGCAGTTTAGTAGCCATATTGATGGCAAAACTTTCATCACACATCCAAGCAACTGTAGGAAACCATTTCCAGCCCATATGTACATATCGTTGTAGTGCAGATAGTCCATAAAAGAAATGGCGTCCATTAACGAACATGGTCAGTATAAACGCATTAATCGGATCAAATCCGGCCATCAACATGCCGATCGTCACAAACTCCATGGATCCTGCAAAAATGGTAGCCGCTAAAACCGGCGCCGTCCACCAAGGGAACCCTTGGCTCGTTGCATATAAACCAAACCCTAAACCTATGAAAAAGAAGCTGATACCCATAGGAACCATAATAGGAAATGCAAAGGAAAATGCACTTCGATTTTTTATTTCATTCATAGGGGGCGCCTCCTTTCCAAATCACATACATTTAAAGTGTTAATGTCATTTATTATAAAGCACGCGTTAAAATTTCGCGAGCTACTTCTGGTGTTACGTCACCTTTTTCACCAAGTCGTGTCATACCATGGTCTTCTAATTGTTTCACAATTTTATCAACGGCTTCAACGCCAAGACCATAATCTTTCAAATGGGTAGATACGCCAAGGGACTCGAAGAATTCACGAGTTTTTGCAATAGCCTTATCTGCTTTTTCCTCCTTTGTACCTTCTGTAATATGCCATACACGTGTAGCATATTGGGCCAATTTATCAAGCTTATCGGATTTTTTCACTTCTAACAACGCAGGCAATACAATAGCCAATGTGATGCCGTGGTCAAGATGGTAAGCCGCCGTTAACTCATGACCGATAAGATGTGTTGCCCAGTCTTGTGGCACGCCGGCACCGATCAAGCCGTTTAATGCCAAGGTAGAGGCCCACACGTGATTAGCGCGAATGTCGTAGTTTTCTGGATTTTCTACTGTTTCTTTGCCGATTTCAATCATAGTTTTCAAAATACTTTCACTAAAACGATCTTGAATACGGCCATCTACAGGATATGTTAAATATTGCTCTGTGGTATGCACGAATGTATCGATAACGCCATTCTTAACTTGTTTTTCTGGCAATGTGAAAGTCAATGTTGGATCGAGCATAGAGAACTTAGGGAATACTAAGCTACTGAACACAGGGAACTTACCATCACCATAGGTAATAACAGCACCATTATTCATTTCAGAACCTGTGGCAGGTAGTGTCATAACGGTACCAAATGGTAATGGATTTGGTACCATTTCTACCGGAACCTCTGGAACACCAGCTTTCATAACATCAATAACAGGGCCATCATAAGTAGCACCCATAACGATGAGCTTTGTAGCGTCCACCACAGAACCACCGCCTACAGCAAGGACGAAATCTACGCCATGTTCTTTAATGAAAGCAACGGCACGTTCACATGTTTCGAGAGATGGATTTGGTTCAATACCACCGAATTGTTCAACCTTGCGGTCGCCAAGAGCTGCCACAATACGGTCAATAAGACCACTGCGCACAGCAGAGCCACCACCATATGTAATAAGCACCTTTGCATCCTTTGGTACTAATGCATTTAATTCGCTCAAGCGATCTTTACCGAATACAATATGTGTAGGGTTATAAAAATCAAAGTTAAACATAGTGACCTCCTATGTATATCATATAAAACCTATAAGTCTAATTGTACGAAATTTATATCTATTATATCATTTTTTCGATATTCTTAGATATGCTACACCCCTTATCATTAGCGAGCTCATAAAAGCCATAGCTTTAATCTATAGCTAACCGATATCTTTTGCTCTATATACAAAATCCCATTCACATGATAGGATATATACATTATATGTATAAGTAGAAAGGGATGTTCACATGAAATTAAAAAAATTTATTGCCCCTCTTCTCGTTGGCGTTCTAGCATTCGCCATCGCAGGTTGCGGCACAGATACAAATCAATCTAGCCAAGCACCAAAAGAAATTAAAATCGGTGCTACTGCAGGTCCTCACGCTCAAGTAGCTGAAGCAGTTGCAAAAGAAGCTAAAAAACAAGGTATCGACCTTAAAGTTGTAGAGTTCTCCGATTATGTAACACCAGATAAAGCTCTTGCTGATGGCGACATTCAATTGAATGCGTACCAACACGTGCCATTTATGGAAAACTTTAACAAACAAAATGGTTCCAACTTAGTAGCAATCGGTAAAACAATTTTGGTGCGTATGGGCTTATATAGTAATAGTGTACACAGCGTACAAGATGTACCTGAAGGCGCTACTGTTTCTATCCCAAATGACCCTACTAATGGTGGTCGTGCATTAGCATTATTAGCTAAAGCTGGATTAATTACGTTAAAAGATGGTGTCGGCTTCAAAGCAACAGTTGCAGATATCACATCTAACCCGAAGAATATAAAGATTCAAGAACTAGAAGCAGCTCAATTACCTCGTAGTCTAGATGATGTAACAATTGCAGTTATTCCAATGAATTATGTACAAAGTGCTGGCCTTAGTGTAGAAAAACAAGGCTTCTTCTTCGAATCAAAAGATGAACCACTAACAGTCATCGTACTTGCGGTACGTAGTGAAGACAAAGACAACGAAACTTACAAAAAAATTGCAGACATTTACAAATCTGATGCAATTAAACAATTCATCAACGATACTTTCAAAGGTAGCATTACATCTGCAAACTAACCAAAAGACCGACCTCAATACGAGGCCGGTCTTTTTGATAAACAATCTTTTATAGATCTATAAATACGACTATCACCTTAACAAATGTAGTAACTACAGTAAAATATGTATAATGCCAAAAAGCGATACCCTAACTATTTAGAGTATCGCTTTTATTTTATTCTTTAGTATCAATCACTATTATTAGTAATCAATCACTACTATTCTTCAGTATCGAATGTTACGTCCAATGGTTGGCGTTCCACGATGTTACGGTAACGAACCTTTGGATAGCCCATCAAGATACCACCAGCAATGATTTTATCCTCTGGTACACCTAATAGTTCCAATAGTGGTTTATACTCTGCTTCGCCTGCATGTTCAAAGAAGCCAGCCCAACAAGTGCCTAAACCTAATGTTGGTGCATACAACTCTGCATAAGACAAGCAGGAATGCCCGCTATCGTGAGTACGGTGAATATCTTTTTTAGAACCGATGGCCACTACTAGCGCAGGCGCATCGCGCAAGATGTATTCCTTACCCTTATCGACCTCAGCTTGTGCTGCACGAGCATAAAGACGCATAATCGGCACAGTTTTCGCAGCCAAATGCATCCACTCAAGAACGAGATCTGCAATGCGACGCAACTTTTGTTTGTCCCGAATAACAATATAGGAAATACCTTGTGTATTTGTTGCTGTTGGAGCCATTCTTGCAACGTTTAAGACCTTGCGAATAAGCTCAGCAGGAACTGGTTTATTTTGATAATTACGAATAGAGCGACGGCTGCGCAAGAATAACTCAGCTTGCTCTGGCGTTAATTTTTGTTCTTTTGTGATATCGATTTGCTCTTTACGTGGGGTCATATCACTATCAAGAGCAAGCGTTGGGCATACGGAAATACAATGCCCACAGGAGATACAACCTCCCTTGCCAGTTACAGGCCCATTTTCGGACATCACTAGCAAGCCTGTTGGACAGTCAGCTACGCAAAGGCCGCATCGTGTACAGACTTCTGTATTGACGGTAAATAACATCTGATAAATCCTCCAAACACTACTATAAAGCCTATTATAACACACAAAATCAAGTGATATCTAGTTTTAACCAATCATTCTAATTGTAATGATGCTAGCTTATCACTATATATTGCCCTTTCGGATGGGGCCCCGTTTCGTTAGTACAACTTGGTAAAAAAAGTAAGGATACCCTTGCTTGCTCCGTTCTTCGCAAAGTCGCTGCACAAGCGCATCCTTACTTTTTTATCACGCTATTTGTAAAGATGTCCCATCCAAAAGTCAACTATAATCAAGTTATAAGCACTCCCAAGCACCATTACAATTAATCTATAAAATAAATCTAGAAAACACTAAAATTTTACACCCTATAATAAGCTTTAGAGTAGTGGCGCCACGCCCACCATGTGGGAAAAAATAGCCTGCAACTAGGATTTAGAGTAGTGGCGCTATGCCCACCGTAGGGGAAGGACTAGCCTGCGGCTAGTCTCTCCCTTTCCCCATCATATAAAAGCATTTGAGTAAAGATCAGATGTAGCTTGTGATGGGACTAGTTAATAGCAGACGCTCAAATAATAAAAAGAGGTCCCTATGCAGCGACTTTGCGAAGAACGGAGCAAAGAGGGACCTCTTTTTATTATTTATTGAGTTGTCGCAATCTAACGGGGCCCCATCACAAGCGGAAAAGGAAATTTACTCAAATGCTTTTATAAGTTCCATGTATTCCGCTTTGTGTGTCATTCTCCATGTACCAAAGTCTGGTTCTGGGGATTTGTTCAGAATGTTTGCCAATGCTTCAAGGAATTCTGGGATTTTTGTGGCTACGATATTACCTGCCATTTTACCGAAGTTTTCGGAGCCCATGTGTTCGGAACCACCGTCTACAAGGATGAAGGCTACTGTAGGTTTCTTATCTACTAGTTTTACCGCCCCATGGAAGCCAATTTCACCGATTTGGTGTGTACCACAGGAGTGTGGACAGCCAGAGATGTGTAGACGAGGTAGTTTACTTGTATCTACACCTTTTTCTTCAAGGTGTCTGAAGATGTCTTTTAAAAGACCATTGGAGTCTTGCATACCGATTTGACAAACCGTAGAGCCTACACAGGATACGGAACGGCGGAAGTCATTTTCTGCACTGTCATCTGTTAATTCTACAATTTTACGAGCCTCATCAGCAGTAAGGTTGATGAAGAACAATGCTTGGTCTGGCGCAATACGAGCCTCCACTTGATCCAGTGTTACGGCATAATCGAGAGCAGCCAATAGATGTTCTACATTAGCATCACCACCTGCCGGATGGTATTCAACGTAGTATAAACCTTCTTGTTTTTGACGGTGAATACGATCATTTTCCACAGAATTATCACGCTTACCCGTTTTCGTAATTTCATACGCATAGTCAGCTGGGTTAATGGTTAATTGCTCAACTTCTTTCACCATCGCCAATGTTTCTTCATAGGTCTTGATGAAAGCTTCAGCTCCACCCATTTCCGCAGGCATATAGCGAGTACGAGCCTTGCCACGGTTTTTGAAATTTCCATGGTTAGCAAAGACCATAAGCATAGCTTTCACATGGTATAAAACATCCTCAGGCGCCACATCGTGCGCTACAGGAATACCAATACGAGGATTTGGGCCAATACCACCACAAGCGTATACATCAAAGGTATTGTGTTTCGTTAAATTGAAACCAAGGTCCTTGAACGTAGCATGCGGCGTACTATCAAAGCCATTATCGATACCCATTTTAAATTTGCGAGGGATTTTGATGTAGAACATTTGCTCTAGAAGAAACTCGCTAATAGCCGTTGCATATGGCGTAATATCTAAGGTTTCACGAGGATCAATACCGCGCAAAATACTAGCTACCACATTTGGATTGTCACCACCAGCACCGCGGTTATAGATACCGTGATCATAACATTCTTTATATAGATTTAGAATTGTATCACCATCGAGGCCATGCATTTGCAAACATTGGCCAGTAGTGAAATGTACGTGCTGCAAATTATATTTGCGAATAGAGTCCGCTAAAAACTGCATGTGCTCGCGTGTCATGCGCCCACCGTTGAAGCGCCAACGGCTCATACCAGAGTTAGCACCACGCTCAGCATAACTACCATAGGCACCGGATTGCCCTTTATAGTCTGCAATAGACATTTCTTTCTTATAGAACTTATGCGTCATATCTTCAAACTTTGGATAATCTGCAATTAATCGATCTTTCAACTCTTGTGTAATCATATTAGTACCCTCTTGGCTTATATTTATTAAGCATAATACAGAACTTTTCATAGGCTAGTATACCATACACGCATACGTATGTTAGTAGCCAAGCTCACAATTTTAATATCAATTACAAATAATATGCTTTACAATCTGTAATAATAATTACTTTTAATAAGAGTCAAATCAGTATGGAGTAAATTTTAAAATAAAAAAGAACAGTCCGAAGACTGTTCTTTTCATATGATTAGTTCTGATTTTAATGACTATATTATAACGTCAATGTTTAGTACGAGAATTATACTCGACCTTCATTAGGGTTGTTATATGCGTCTTTATCGATAGTACCCATAATTTTATCTACTACGAGAGCATTTGTTAAGGAACCAGATACGTTCAAGCATGTACGACCCATGTCGATCAATGGATCGATGGCAAGGATTGGGCTGATGGATGTGAAGTATGCACCAAGACCTGTACCGCTAAGGGATACAGATGCAGCCATTGTAGCTGTACCAGGAACACCTGCGATACCAACAGAACCGATAGCGATAACGATAACGCTCATAATGTACATAGTCAAATCAAATGGGATACCCGCTACGTTAGAGATATACACAACAACAAGTGCTGGGAATACGCCGGCACAACCTTGCATGCCTGCAGTAGTACCGAAGGATGCTACTGTATTTGCTGTTGTAGCATTTACGCCAAGACGTTTTGTCAATGTTTCAACAGTTAATGGCAATACGCCCATAGAGGAACGGGATGTGAAAGCTAACAAGAGTGGAGCTTTTGCTTTTTTGAAGTATGTAATTGGGTTGTAACCGAAACTAGCAATCAAGATAGCTTGAACAACGAACATAATCAAAAGGCCAACGTAAAGCAATACTACAAATAGACCCATGTCTAAGATAGCTTGCAAACCACGTGTTGCCAATGTAGATGCCAATAAAGCAACTACGCCGTATGGCATAAGACCGATAATGAAATCTGCAACCCAAGAGATTAATTGGTGAAGTTCATCAAATAGCTTAGTGAAGATTTCCATGCTATTTGTGCCTGTTTTCTTCAACAAACGAGCAACACTACCCAAGATGATAGCAAATACTACGATGCCGATAACATTTGTTTCGGCTGCAGCTTGAATTGGGTTACTTGGAATCAAGGCACGGAATGTATCAACCATCGGTTTGATTTCACGAATCTTTTTACCAGATTCAACAATATCAAAACCTTGTCCTAAACCGAAAGCATTACCCAAGATAAGACCAACAATAGCAGCAACCGCTACCATGCCTAAATTTGTAGAAACCATGGCAACTACTAATTTCTTAAGGTTCGCACCTGCTTCCATGTGCAAGATAACATGTACAATGGAGATAAATACAATAGGAATAACAAGCATGCGGATCAAATCAATAAAGCCGCCACCCACAAGGGAGAACCACTTTGTACTTTCCTTGATGTAAACCACTTTAGATGGATCATCTGGGAAGCCTGCAATAATTTGAATAGCAATACCAAGTACGGCACCAACAATAGTACCAATAATAACGAGATTACCAAAGGATGTGCCCTTGCGTTGCAAAGCATAAATACCGATTAACGCGAGCACAAACACAGCGATAATACCAATACTTAATGGATTGCTTAGCATGAGGTAATCTGTAAAGAATGGAATATTCATAATACACCTCTTTTAATTCATATCACAATAATAGGTTATGAACTCAGTATATCATATATCGAAAAATTTACAAGTAAAATAATTTAAATTATATAAGTTTTTCTATGCGGATTCTGCAAGTTTTATAAATATGTTAATCTCCATTGATATACCGATACCTCTGCCTTTTCAAGATGCCCTATATCACAGCAGAAAGTTACGCATATAAAAAGGTGACCTTCCATAGGAAGATCACCTTTAAATATATTTAGTTATAACACTACCTAGTTATAGGATTATCTGTTAACTAAAACGTAAGTTACTTGGATAGGACCATGAGCACCATCTACAGTAACCAACTCAATATCAGCTGTACGGGATGGCCCAGAAATCAAGCAGATATTTGTAGGGAAGTTGGATGGATCGTTGTGATAACGTTCAGCCAAATGTTCCATTGTTTGAGTCATACGTGGGTTAATTGTATCAGTGTACAATACAGCGATATGTGTAGTAGGCAACAAGCTGATAGCACGGCCAGATTCTTCACCAGACGCTTGTACTACAGTAGCAGTTTCAGCAATACCGCAGTATGGGAATGTAATACCGATATCTGCATTGGCAGTATTAGAAATACATTCTTCACGACCTTTAGCTGGATCCCATTGGAAGTATGTACGAATGCCGCCATTATTAGCTGCATCTTGTTCGAATAATTCTTTTAATTTATATTCTTCTACTTCTGGAACACTTGGGAATACAACTTTACCGTTACCCCAGTCTTCAATAGCTGCCAAAATTGTTTCACCTAATTTATCAGGTGTAGTTTCAACGAATTTTGTACCAACACGTTGACATTGTTCCTTAAACATTGTCAAAATTTGATCTTTATTCAAATCTTTGAACATAGTTTCTTGAGGACCATGGCTGTAATCAAAGCCCTCTACGAATGCAGGGCACATTTCTTGATCACGGCCTAATGCACGAGATAAACGTGCAATAAATTGTTTACGTTTAGCTTCATCCATTATTTTTTCTCCTTCTTCTTGTTCTTTTCATGTTCAGCATATAAGTCACGGAATTTTTTGAACTTCAATGTACCCATTTCTTTGGATTTAGTCCAGCCGTTCATAACTGGAATTGCTTGAGTCCAAGTAGGCATATTGCCTTCTTTGTTACTAATCAAGTTCATACCGATAGCGCCAGCTTTTGTGCCAAGGTCGAATAATGTGGAGTTACCAAACATCTTAGCTGCTGCAGTGAAGATTGCTTCTTCTGCTTTTGGACGAGTTTTTTCGATGTCAGCCATAATATGACGGTGTTCCATCAATAATTCATGCAATGGAATAGCTACTGGACAGTTTTCTGTACATGCACCGCACAATGTAGACGCATATGGAAGATCGCCTGCTACTTCGTAACCTTTGAACAATGGAGTCAATACAGCACCCATTGGACCTGGATATACAGAGCCATAACCGTGACCAGAGATGTGACGGTATACAGGACAAATATTCATACATGCACCACAACGGATACAACGTAACATTTCTTGGAATGTACCACCTAAGATACCGGAACGGCCGTTATCGATAATGATGATATGAGTTTCTTCAGGACCGTCTGCTTCACCAGCACGACCAGGGCCAGTCATCATGGAGAAGTAGTTGGAAATTTTAGAACCTACTGCAGAGCGGTTCAACATTTCCATCATAACGTCAAGAGCTTTGAAGTCAGGAACGATACGTTCTGTACCTAAGAAGATCAATTGAGTCTTAGGAATGGAGCTAGACATACGACCGTTACCTTCGTTGGAAACGATAGTACAAGTACCGGATGCAGCTACCGCAAAGTTACAACCATTAACACCTACGTCAGCTTTCAAGAAGCGCTCACGTACATAACCACGTACGAAGTGAGTCATTTCTGTAGGGTTTTCAGTGCCAGTGTAACCTAATTTTTCAGCGAAAATTTCGCGGATTTTGTTACGTTCAAAGTGAAGGCCTGGTACAACGATATGAGATGGTGGGCTCACTGCTGTTTGCAAAATGAATTCAGCCAAGTCAGTTTCGTTTACTTCGATACCAGCTTCTTCAAGAACTTCGTTCAAACCAATTTCTTCAGTTAAGATAGTTTTGGATTTAACGATCATTTTAGCTTCGCGTTCACGAAGGATATCTAAAGCGATTTGAGTCGCTTCTTTATCGTCGAATGCAAAGTGAACTTTAGAACCAGCTTTTTCAGCGTTTTCAGCAAATTGGTTTACATAGTAATCCAAATTATTAAGCACGTGATCACGAAGCTTAGCTGCTTCTGCGCGGAAATCTAACCATTCAGGAACGTCCGCAACTACTGTATTACGTTTATCATAAAACACGTCTTGTGCTTTTTTGATAGCTGCAACTTTGAAATCATCAGCCAAACATTCTTTTATACGTGTTTTATAGGGGCGATTGTCATATATAAGTGCCATGTCGTCTCCTCCTTAACGGCAGTTTAAGATTTCAGCAATATGCATTACTTTGATACGGCGATCGATTTCGCCTTCTTTATGAAGACGGTCAAGCATACCAGCGATGTTCATCAAGCACGCTTGGTCAGAACCAGAAATAACGTTAGCACCTGTGCCAGCGATTTCCAAGGCTTTTTCGCGTGTCATAACTTCACTAATTTCAGGGTTCTTAACGGAGAATGTACCGCCGAAACCACAGCAACGGTCTGCACGTGGTAATTCAATCAAGTTGATATCTTTAACATTTCTAAGGAGTTTGAATGGAGGTTCTTTAACACCCATCAAACGAGTAACGTGGCAAGATGTATGATATGTAACGGATTCGTTGAAACGAGCCCCTACATCTTCAACACCTAATACATCAGTAATGAATTCAGTGAATTCATAAATTTTACCGCTCAATTTTTCTGCGCGTTTTTGCCATTCAGGTTGACCTTCCAAGAAATGTTGGTATTCGTCACGAATAGCAAATGCACAAGAGCCGGACATGCTGACTACATATTCAGCGTTCTCGAAGCATTCGATTGTATTCTTAATGGCATCCATAGCTGCGTCATTGTAACCAGAGTTAGTGAACATTTGGCCACAACATACTTGTTTCTTAGGAACTACGAGCTCGCAACCTAATCTTTCAAGTACTTCTACACCAGCCATACCTACATGTGGGTAGAACATGTCAATCAAACACTGTTGGAAAAGATGAATTTTCATATTATCGTCCTCGTCTTTTCTAGTACTTAACCTAATAAAAAATTTTGATATGTATGTGTTATGGCAAGATTAATAGTGAATTTTTCGACTAAATTTCCGCCTTGAACATTACTTATGCTTTCAAATAAATATTCAAAAGCTCATCGATATAATTATAAATTAATCCAATATAAATTGTCCAAAGGATTGCTATATTCGTATGTACCCTTTTATTTCTTATATCGTTATGACTTTTTGTAATAACAAACATTGCATTTTATCACAAATGCCATTCTATTTATAAATTTTTCTTGTGAAAGCCACATAAAATCTAGATTTTGGGAATGTTTATCATTTCATGTATTTTAGAGTAATGTATGTCGTAATTTACCTATAATTCATTGAATATTTATATAAATGACAGAGAAACACCAAATTCATGTAATTTTTATCCTCATATATTACATTTTCTTATAGTAGTGTATAAATTTAAAAAGTGTTATAATTTATTTTATATAAGTATAGTTTGAAAGGAGCCTTTTCAATGAAACTAAATAAATTATCCTTATCCTTAGCTATTACATTAGCCCTCGGTTCCACATTCGGCATGGCTCACGCCGAAACAACTGCGGCTCATGTAAAATCTGAAATATCTGCTACAGCTAATAAAGCTGAAGTAGCAGCTAAAGCTGATGAACACCGTGTAGACACATCTGTAAAAAACGACGCTAAACGCGTTGATACTTCTGTTAAAAATGATGCTAAACGTGTAGATACATCTGTAAAAAATGATGCTAAACGCGTTGATACATCTGTGAAAAACGACGCTAAACGCGTTGATACATCCGTAAAAAATGATGCTAAACATGGCACTACAGTTGTAAAACATGATGCAAAACATGCTAATACATCCGCTAAAGCCGATGCTAAGCGTGTAGATACATCTGTGAAAAATGATGCAAAACGTGTTGACACTTCTGTAAAAAATGACGCTAAACGCGTTGATACATCTGTTAAAAACGATGTAAAAGAAGATGCTGCTAAGGTAGAAGGTAAAAAAGCTGTAAAAGCTAAAGAAAACTTACCTGCTGGTATATACCCTGACACAAAAGATAACTGGGCTCGCGATGCTATCCAAGCAATGACACAAGCTGGTTACCTTTCTGGTTATGCTGATAATACATTCAAACCTAGTGCACAAATCACTCGTGAACAAGCTGCTGCTATTTATGGTAAAGTATTACAACATAACTTAAACGAACAAGAATTAGCTGATATCGTAACTAAAGAGGCCTCTACTTCTTACTCTGATGTAGAAGCAGATCGTTGGTCTAGCTCTGCTATCAAATTAGTAAGTGCTGCAGGCGTAATGGAAGGCACATCTAAAACAGCTTTCACACCTAGCAAAACTATGGACCGCGAACAATTCGTTGCTTCTGCTGCTAGCCTAGCAAAAAAATTGAATCTTTCTACACCTGTAAAAACAGAAAAAGTAACATTTAAAGATGAAGCTAGCATCTCCTCTGCTTACTTGGCAGACATCCAATACATGGCACAACGTGGCATCGTAGCATCTGGAGCGACTGAAAACTTCAACCCTAAACAACCTGTAACAAGAGCACAAGCGGCAACAATCTTGAACCGTATGCTTAATGGTGCTGGCCTTGCAACACCAAAACATACTACAACTGAAGCAAAAGCTGAAACAGCTGTAAAAGAAGATGTAAAAAAAGCTGATACAGCAGCAGAAAAGGATGCGTCCAAAGTAAGCAAAGATGCTAAAAAAGCTGTAGCTAAAGCTGATAAAGCCGTAAAAGCTGATGCAAAAAAAGTTGAAAAAGACGTAAAGAGCAATAAAAATGCTGCAGTAGCTCAAAAAACTGAACCCACTCGCACAGTTCGTCCTGTTCGTCGCAGCACGTTAAAAGCACTTGATCAAAAACAACAAGCTGCTTTGGAAGATAAAGTATTCGCTGAATTGAATAAAACATACAAAACAGAAGATGCTTTCCAAGATTATGGTGTAATGTACTGGCGTGACAATCAATTGCACGTAGCTTTGAAAACAGATAGCGATATTTCCACAGTTAAAGCAAACCTTGCAGCACGTGGTGATTCCACTGTAAATAACTACGTTGTAGTTGAACCATCCCAATACAGCCAAACTGAATACGATGCAATCGATGCGAACTTCCGCAACTATTACAACAAAAACGAAAAAGCTGGTACAATTCTAGCTACATTCCCAGATGTAGAAAACAACCAACTTTACGCTGTTGTAACAACTGCATCTAAAGCAACTCAACAAGGAATCTCAAAATTATTCGGTTCCAAAGTAAAAATGACAGTAAAACGCTAATCGACGTTCACTCAACTAGCCAAGGCAGCGTATACGCTTAGTATTACGCTGCTTTGTTTATATCACTATGCATGCCCTATTATTCGCTATATAATGAATATAGATTTTATTGTTGGTGAAAGTTTATATTCTATGGCTACTTGGCACTAGCCTTTACCATAATTAGGAAGGATTTTTATGTACAAGAATACCTCTTACCCATTACGTGCCCTCGTTCTCGGCACATTATTAGCCGCAACAAGTTTCGGTTTTGCTTCTGCAAATACTACAACTCATACTCCTGCCACTGCAGTAGCATCCACAAAGGTTGAAGCACCTACAGTGGCCTCCACGCAATCAGTTACTATAAACACAGATGCTCCTAATGTAGCAACAACTAAAGCAGAGGCTCATAAATTTGATGTCGCTAAAGCTGCTACTCCTGTAGTTGTTAATACATCTATTGGTACGCCACAAGATATTCAAAAAATCCGTGCCCACATCTTCTCCGATGTGCCTAGCGATTTCTGGGCTGCCAACTCTATCAGTACGGTAACAAAAGCAAATCTAATGAAAGGTTATTCTGACGGTACATTCCGACCTAATCAACCTATGACTCGTGAAGAAGTAGCTGCCCTCTTCAACAACATCACTGATGATGGTACAGCGGCATTCTTATCTAGCAAATTTAAAGATATTACATCCGATCGTTGGTCTGCCCTCGCTATCGAATCTGTAGCACGCAAAAACATCATCAGCGGTTATGGCGATAACACATACAAACCAGAAAAATATATGTCTCGCCAAGAGTTTGCTGTAGTAGCAGACAACTACATTCACTACTTAGGATATACAACAGAAGATCCAACAGCACTTGATAATATTGCTTATGGAGACCAAAAATTCGTAGCTCCTTGGGCTCAAGATGCAGTTCGTGAACTTGCATACCTGGGCTTCACAAACTACGCTCCTGGCACATTATTTAATCCTGAAAAATATGTAACACGTGCTGAAGCTGCTGAAATTGCGTATCGCATGACGCAAACAGAACAAGCGCTTGCATTCCACAACACATTGTTCAAACAACAAGTAGAAAATAAAACAGCTACTATCATCGACAAAACATTAGGCTATGGCAACGACTTCACAAAATTCCGTCAAGACGGTGCCCTCTTCTGGGATGGCGGCAAATTACATGCGTCTTTAACAGATAAGAAAAAAGCAGAGGCTGTTGCTCATGCAATCTCTGAAACACAAGATCCTCAACTTGAAAGTGCTCTTGTTGTATCTCAAGGCAAATTAAATCAAGCACAACTTGAAGATTACCAATCTGACGCTATTGATTTATACAAAGCAAAAGAGCCAAAGGGTAACATCATCTCCATCCGTCCTAACGACGATACAAGCGCTCTTATCATTACAGCAGACTCCGTTCAAAAGGACACTGTGAAAGCTTTCAAAAAGAAATTCAAAAATAATGTAGTAGTACAGTTACCTCAACCTGAGACAGTAAAACCGGATGCAGCCATCCAATTCCCATTGCCTCCACGCGTAAACTACTACGACACAACAAACAAATAATTAAATCATCGCAACGATAAAAAGCCGTGTAGCTACACGGCTTTTTGTTTTACCCTCATTCAAAGCTAAATAGTAATCTCCCTTTATATTTTAATTGCTATAATACAAAAAAGAACCGCCCCCGAAGGAGCGGTTCTTCTCACAATTAAACAGCTGTTACTATACACACATAATCGAATTCACACAGTTCGATTATTTTTTTGTTACATCATTTTGGCGGTCACGTAAGTTACCAACTGGTACATATACAGTACCTGCACTGTGGATTGTATCCACGTCTTGTTGTAAAACCATTACAACGGAATAATCATCAGTTGTGTAGAATTCAGTAGGCATTTTATCGATGTTTACTTCGCCGCCTAATTGATTTTTCACATCTTGATTATTGTCGATAGCATTCACTAATTCTTTTTTATTAAGACCACCAAGGTCATACAAGGATAATTGACGACCGGTTGTAGTGTTGAATGTGAAGCCTTTTACATAGTTGACACCATTCGCATCACGGTCGCGCATTGTGTACGTATGAATCAATACACTGAAAATACCATTTTTGTCTGTTTTAACATCGTAGTACATTACTACATTTGTTTTATCAGCTTCTTTGGCATTCAATTTTTCTACGTCGTTTTGTACTTTTGCAACGTATTTTTTGATAGTATTATTGATTGCTTTTTCTACAGTTGGGCTAACAGATTTAACTGTTGGGAACACTAGATCAAGATGATCTGTAGTGGATTCCACTGGAGATACAGCCACCTCTTTGCGGTCCATGTAACGGTCCGCATTTGGTGCTACCACTTCAACTGCATTGCGATCAACTTTTGTTGCTACAGAGCGTAACGCACGGTTTTGCTCTGGTGTAGCAGTGCTAGAAATACGATATGTTAAATCGTTACGATTTACTTTATTCGTATCAGCTGGAGCTGCTTGTACTGTAGCAGTGTCTTTAGTTACAGGAATTTCGCTTGCTGCGAAGGATACCACTGGCAACGCAGCAGCCATCATGATGAGTACAGACTGTTTTAATTTCATTGTTTACCTCTTATTGTTGTTCTTGCTCAGCTTTCATTGCTAAAGCTTCTTCTTTATTGAATTTGTGTGCTACAACGCGACGAACAAGGTATAAACCAGCGAAGATGAATGCAAGCAATCCTAACCATTGTGCTGTGCTTTCAAATTGAGGGCCTACTAATTCAAGTGGAGATTCACCACCACCAGTTGTAACAGACAATACAATAATAACAGCTATGATTACACCAATCAAGCTTTCACCAACAATCAAACCAGAAGCGAAGAGAACGCCACGGCGGTTAGATTGTTCAACATCGTACTCAGCGAGTTCGCCAGCACGCATTTTAGCACGAGCTACTAGGTAACGGCCTACAAAGTAGCTAATGAAAGAACCTAAGATAAGAGGTACTTCCAATGTTGGAGGTAAGTAAATACCCATACCAACTGCCAATGGAGGCAATGTTAAAGAAGCTGTTGTGCTCTTAAGAATCAAGTTAACGATGATTGCTACTACGCCAACACCAACGCCGATCAAGATGTAGTTCCAATCCATGCTGGAGCTGAAGATACCTTGAGCAATTGTAGTCATCAAAGTTGCTTGTGGTGCGGATAATGCAGCATTAGGATCCATTTCAGCACGTGGTAACGCACCTGTAAAGCCATATGCTTGGTAAAGCAAGTTAAGAACAGGAGCAATTGCAACTGCACCAGCTACAGAGCCAAGTAACAACGCAATTTGTTGACGCCAAGGTGTAGCACCAACGAGTTGACCTGTTTTCAAGTCTTGCAAGTTATCATTAGAAATAGATGCAATAGCAATAACTACGGATGTCATGAAGATAGCCATAGCTGTAGCGAATTGTACGCCTGCTTCTGTAGCGA
>CADFKY010000006.1 GCA_902834965.1 Veillonellaceae bacterium | reverse complement strand
TTGAAGTTAAAATCATTTCTCTTAACAAAGATGAAAAGAAATTGGGCTTGGCTTTAACTGAATTGATGGAAGCAAAAGAAACTGCAGAAGACGCTGAATAATTCATTGTCTAATATAAAGGCTAACCAAGGTTTCCTTGGTTAGCCTTTTTGCGTACTATACGTAGAATATGATAAAATATAGTAATGTATTAGATTAGATAATGAGGTGAAACCATGGCAAAACCATTAGTGGCCGTTGTAGGTCGTCCAAATGTAGGGAAATCTACACTTTTTAATGCCATTGTTAATAAACGGATCTCTATCGTTGAAGATATCCCTGGTGTAACACGGGATCGTATTTACTTTGACGCAGAGTGGTTAAATCGTGAATTTACAATGATCGATACAGGCGGCATCGAATTTATTACAGATAATAGTCATGTCATTCCTAAGATGATGCGATTACAAGCTGAATTGGCTATTGAAGAGGCAGATGTAATCTTATTTGTGGTAGATGGCAAACAAGGTATTGTACCTGCTGATGAAGAGGTAGCTAATATCTTACGTGCTAGTGGTAAACCTGTAGTATTAGTTGTTAACAAAATTGACAGTGTTAATCAGGAACCTAATATTTATGAATTCTACAATCTTGGCTTAGGTGATCCTATCGGTATTTCCGCTAAGAACTTAATGAATTTAGGCGACTTATTAGATGATACGGTTAAACATTTCCCTCCAGTTGGGACAAATGTTGATGACGAAGATACCATTCATGTCGCAGTTATTGGTCGTCCTAATGTAGGCAAATCTTCTTTGACTAATGCCTTATTGGGTCAAGATCGTGTAATCGTATCTGATGTAGCAGGCACAACACGTGACTCTATCGATACATATTGGACTCATGGCGATCAAAAGTTTGTTCTTATTGACACAGCAGGTATGCGTCGTAAGTCTAAAATCGAAGAAGCTGTTGAACGATATAGTATTGTTCGTTCCTTGCGCTCTGTAGACCGTTCAGATATCGTCGTTCTTGTTCTTGATGCGCAAGATGGTGTTACAGAACAAGATAAGAAAATTGCTGGCTATGCTTATGAAGCAGGCAAGGGTGTAATTATTGTTGTTAATAAATGGGATCTTATTGAAAAAGATGACAAAACAACATTGCGCTTTACTGAAGATATTTATGATGAATTAGGTTTCTTGCAATTTGCTCCAATTCTATTTGCTTCAGCACTTACAAAACAACGTATACACCGTTTAGCAGATATGCTTAAGTTTGTATCTGAACAACAATATCGTCGCGTGTCTACAGGTACATTAAATCAATTGTTACAAGATGCTCAAACAGTAAATCCTGTACCTTCTCGTAATGGCAGAATTCCAAAAATTTACTATATGACGCAAGCTAGTGTTAAACCACCTACATTTATTTTGTTTGTAAATGAACCAGAGTTAATTCACTTCTCATATATGCGTTTCTTAGAAAATAGATTGCGTGAGTCTTTCGGTTTTGAAGGAACACCAATTCGTTTAGTATTGCGTGGTAAGAAACGAGATGATGAAGACTAATGGATATTATGATTATTGTATATGCTGTGTTGGCATACCTTATTGGTTCAATTCCTAGTGGCCTAATTATTGGCAAGACCTTCTTTAATACAGATGTACGTCAATACGGTTCTAAAAATATAGGTGCTACTAATACGTATCGCGTTATAGGTCTAAAAGCTGCATTACCAGTATTTCTCTGTGATGCTTTAAAAGGGGCAGCTGGGGTTGTATTGTTGTCCTCTTATGGACCTATGTATATGATCTTAGGTGGTATCCTTGCTATGATGGGCCATAACTGGTCTATTTTCTTAGGCTTTAAAGGTGGTCGTGGGGTAGCTACAGGACTAGGAGTTCTAATTGCTTTATCACCATTAGTGGCTTTGATTGCCTTCTTGGTATGGGGCGTGATTGTCTATTTTACTAAGCTCGTATCACTAGGATCTATTATAGCAGCAGCTTTAGTACCAATTTTAATGTATTTTACAGGAGAATCTTATTGGTTCGTAGGCTTTGGCGCTTTGGCAGCTTTATTTGTCATTGTTCGACATTGGGATAATATTAAACGTTTACTAGCAGGTAATGAGTTAAAAGTAGAACGTATCAAAAAGGATTAATCTATGAATGTTGTTGTTGTCGGCTCTGGTAGCTGGGGTACTGCTCTTGCTATTAAATCCGTATTAGCTGGAAATACTACAACTTTATATTGTCGACGCCCAGAATTTGCTACACAATTAGCAGAAGATTTAGAGAATAAAGAGTACTTACCAGGTGTAACATTACCAAAGGAATTACTATATAGCTCAGATCTTGCTACTTGTATCAATGCGGCTGATATCGTTCTAATGGTTACACCGTCTGTACATGTACGCACTAGCTTAGAGTCTCTTAAACCATATGCGCATAAAGAACAATCCTATATACTTTGCTCAAAAGGTGTAGAACGTACTACTGGCAAGTTATTGACTACAGTTATGCGAGAGGTTCTAGGCCCTGTAGGATGTAATCTCGCAGTTTTATCTGGTCCAAATCATGCTGAGGAAATTGGTCGTGATTTGCCTGCTGCCTCTGTATTGAGTACAGAAAATCTTGAAGTGGCCACTATGTTACAGAAAACATTATGTAGTCAAAACTTTAGGATTTATGCAAATACCGATATTACTGGTGTTGAATTAGCTGGGGCTACGAAGAATATTATTGCTCTTGCCGCAGGGATCGTTGACGGATTAAAGTTAGGTGATAACTGTAAAGCCTTACTCTTAACACGTGGTTTACATGAGATGACTCGTTTTGGTGTAGCCTTAGGGGCGCAAAAGGAAACTTATGCTGGCCTTGCTGGTATGGGGGATTTGATTGCCACTTGTATGAGTCCACATGGCCGTAACCGAGCCGCTGGTCAACAATTAGCAGATGGAAAAACAATGGACTATATCATTAATCATACGAATATGGTTGTAGAAGGCTTTTTTGCTACGGACATTGTTTATAAGATGGCCTGTGAACATCATATTGAAATGCCTATAACTAAGGCTTTATATGAAGTTTTATATGAAGAAAAATCTCCAGCTTTGGCATTAGCTGAATTGATGGGACGAGATATTAAAATTGAAGTATCATAAATAAAAGATACTTTTAATTTGGTTATTTATATACTATAATTAATGAGTATAATCTTGTGAGGGTTGTATGCGAATTATTGGCGGAACTGCAAAGGGACATACTATAAAAGCACCTAAAGGGGTAGATACTAGACCTACACTTGATCGTGTTCGTGAAAGTGTGTTTAATGTATTATCTAATAGAGGTATATTTGGTACTCATGTATTAGATATATTTTCTGGTACAGGTGCAGTAGCTATTGAAGCCTTAAGTCGTGGTGCAGCACATGCAGTAGCGGTAGACTTTAAAACAGGAAAATTGATTTTAGAGAATGCTAAACACTGTCATGTGGAAGATCGGTTAGAAATCATTCCGAGGAAACTTTCACAATTAAAAAACTATATAATGGGACAACAGTTCGATTATATTTTTTCTGATCCACCATATGAAAATGGATTTATACAAGACACCATAGATTTGGTTGTGACCTATGATTTATTAAAGCCTGACGGTGTTTTACTATTAGAACACCACAAGGATGAGGCATTTACCTTGCCTCAATCATGGGAATGTATAAAAGAACAGAAATTTGGTTATACGATGGTTTCCTATTTTGTAAACATAGCTGAAAGGAGCTAAACCTGTGCGTATAGGTGTGTGTCCGGGTAGTTTTGACCCAGTTACAAATGGACATGTTGATATTTTTGAACGTGGCAGTCGATTAGTTGATAAATTAATTATTGCTGTTAGCTCTAATCCGAATAAAAATTCCTTGTTTACCATGGAAGAACGGGTTGAGATGATTCGAAATTCTGTCAAACATATTCCTAATGTTGAGATTGATTGTACAGGCGGTTTGCTTAACGAATATGTTAAATCTAAGAATGCTACTATAATCATTCGTGGTTTGCGCGCGTTAAGCGACTTTGAATATGAATTTCAACGTGCTTTGTTTGCAAAATATTTGGATGATGATATTGAAACTGTATTTATTATGACTAATAATAAATACTCTTTCGTCAGCTCCACAGGTATTCGTGAACTTGCAAAATTTGGCGGTAAGCTAGATGGGTTAGTTCCGGATGATGTTAAGGAAAAACTTGAAGAACGCTTTAATACGGTCCATAATAAATAGGGGTGAATTGTATGAAAACAGAAAAATTATTAGAAGATTTAGAGGTTCTTATTGAATCTAGCAGCCGTATTCCTATGACTACAAAACGTATGGTTGAGGAAGACGAAATTATGCGTATTATTGATTCTATTCAAGAGTCCTTACCATTGGAACTTGAAGAGTCTCGTCGTATTGTAGCTGATAAAGATAAAGTATTAGCTGATGCTCAACGTCAAGCTGAAACTTTAATTGATCAAGCAAAAGACTACATTGCTAAATTAACTGCTGAAAGCGAACTTGTAAAACAAGCGCAAGAACAAGCCAATCAAATTATCAATGCAGCTAACCAATCCTCTGAAGAATTGAAATCTAGCTCTATTCAATATGCTGGTGATGTTCTTAAATATGTGGAAAACAACTTAGAGAAAACATTGGAAAGCTTACGTCAAAATCGTGAAAGTTTGAAACAAACTGAACAACGTACAGAAGAAAACCAATAATATAAATAAAAAGAAGCGAAGGGTTTCCTTCGCTTCTTTTTTTATTCAGTATAATTATCGGGTTTTTTAGGCTCTACAATCATTGTTTGATGAGTATTAAAGATAACAAATCCAAGAGGAGACCCAGGTGGTTTTTTGATATTTTTAATATATGTATAGTCTACAGGCACCTTACTAGTCTCGCGAGCCTTACTAAAATATGCTGCATATTGAGCAACCTTTGATAAAATCATGTCATCAGGCTCTACATTGAGTCTTAATATGAGGTGAGAACCTTGAATATCTTGTGTATGGAACCAAATATCGGTTGGTTTTGCAAACCGATGGGTTAAATATTCGTTTTGTTGATTGTTACGACCAATAAATATTTCGCCTTCATCAATGGTTAAATGAATGTAATTGGATTTGCCTAGCTTGTAAGATAGGGGCTTTTTAGATTTTTTTATAATACCTGCATCCATACACTCTTTACGAATTTCCTCTAGGCTTTCACGGGTAGTAGCTAATGAAATACTATATAAAATCGATTTGAGATATTCCAGTTTTGTAGTACTAGCATTAAGTTGATATTCGCCGCTAACCATACGATTTTTCAATTTCGTATAGAGTTTGTAATACCATTGACCGTTTTCTACAATCGTAAGATTTGGCTTTAAGGGGATAGTCAATAACTCTCCTTCTTCAGAAAGAAGATTTGGTAATTGGATAGAAGGTTCATATTGTACCTGTAAGTGGGCATTAATCATTAAGATATCGCCATATAGTTTATAGGTATCCATTTTATTGGTGTCATCTAATTCATCTTTGATTTTTTGATGACGGATTTCTTCTTTCTTGATAGCCGCTGTTAAGATCTTTTCTAATTCTTTATCAGCAGTGTGAATTGATTTTGTATTGTGAATCGATTCTTCTAGAGCTTCTGAAATTGTATTATATTCTTTAAGTACTTTATAGTTGTGTAATGTAAAGGTTGCGTGAGCCTTTTTATTATTATCATTGATTAAAGTAAATAAGCCATGACTGTCTTGGAGTTTTGCTTTTAGCTCATATAATGCCTTGGCTAATGTATCTAATTGATCTGGACTTAAATCAGTTATAGATTCATCACCATCTAGATTGGCAGTCCATAATACTTCATCTAATAAGGGTTTGCCAAAGCCGTTAAAGATGGCCCGTATAGATTGCTGTACAGTACCATCACCAAAGGAAGTTAGTAGATTTTTGATTTCTTCATAATCGAAGTCCATCAAACTTACACGATTAGCATTTGGTGGTAATTCATAGTTAAGTTTAGGACTAATAGACCGTTCACGATTCATTAAAGGGGATACGTGAATTAAGGATTCTAAAATGACTCCATCTTGTACAAAAATACAGTTTGAATATTTGCCCATTAATTCTACATAGATAAATGTACTTGTAATAGACCCATCCATTTCAAGCTTATCCGTTTGGATGCACATGATTCGGTCACCATTAATTTGTTCCACCTTTACAATGCGGCTACCTTCAATATGTTTACGAAGAAACATACATAGTGAACTTGGTTCTTTTGGTAAATCCTGGATCGGTTTGCTAAGATACATTGCAGGGGTTGCACCAACTGTAACAATCAAGTTTTGATCTTCGTTAAGGGCTCGAATTTTAAATAGTAATGTAGTTTTATCTATTTGATATAATTTTTGTATTTGACCTGTTTGTAATCGCTCGTTTAATTCTTTAGCGAGAACAGACATGGTAAGTCCGTCTAAATTCATAGTACTCCTTTCAATTTTATTTAGAAGTATAGTTTAGTATAACATAATGTACATATAATTCTTAGTATTTAAACACGGAATGTATAATTCGTGGTACAATAATAAAAACTGCTAAGGAGGATATCACATGAAAAGTATGACCGGTTTTGGTTCTGGCACGGCAACCAAAGATGGCATTACCTGCACGGTAGAAATAAAGTCCGTAAATGCGCGATTTCTTGATTTATTTATACGTAGTCCAAAGCAAATAAACCCTTTTGAAACCATTATTCGCGGATTAGTACAAGATCGAATTACCCGCGGTAAGGTCGAAGTATCTGTTTCTATTCAGGATGCGGGAGAGAGACCTAAGACCTTTACAATAAATAGTGTGTTGAGAAAGCAGATACAAGAATTACTTGTTCAAGAAGAGTTTTATGATGACCCTAAAAAGGTTCCTTTGCAAGCGGTCAACTCTATTTCTAATGAATGGATTCAACAACAAGATACACCGATTGCAGAAGATGTGCTTTCAGAAATAGTAAAAGAATCTACAACTCAAGCATTAGATGCTCTAATAGCAATGCGTACGGTAGAAGGTAAACATATTGAACAAGATTTATTATCACGTATCTCTACCTTAGAAAATGTCATCAAACATATTGATGAGAATAAGGCGGGAGCCGTAGAAGCGTATCGCGAGCATATAAAAGGTAAAATTCAAGAGTACTTAGTTTCTTTGGAAGCGAGTATAAGTGAAGATCGTTTTTTGCAGGAAATAGCTTTACTAGCTGATAAGACTGATATTACGGAAGAGATTGTCCGATTCACCTCACATGTGGTACAATTAAAAAACACACTTGTAGATGAGAATTCCATCGGTCGTAAGGTGGATTTTATTTTGCAAGAAATGAATCGTGAAGTAAATACAATTGGTTCCAAAGCTATGGATTCAAGTATTACAGAGTTTGTGGTTCAACTAAAATGTGAGTTAGAAAAAATTAGAGAACAAGTACAGAATGTAGAGTAATAGGAGGTCCATAAATGAGTATTCAATTATTGAATATAGGCTTTGGTAATATGGTATCTGCTAACCGTGTTATGGCTATCATTAGTCCTGAATCTGCACCAATTAAACGTATGGTTCAAGATGCACGTGATAAGGGCCTACTCATTGATGCTACATATGGTCGTAAGACTCGTGCTGTATTAGTTATGGATAGTGGTCAAATTGTATTATCTGCAATTCAACCAGAAACCGTAGCACATCGACTTGTGCAATATGATGTAGACGAAGATACAGTAGAATCATAGGAGTACATATGTCAGACAGAGGATTATTAATCGTTATATCCGGGCCATCTGGCGCAGGTAAAGGTACGATTTGTGCGAATATTCGAAAAGAAATGCCTAATCTAGTTTATTCCGTTTCTATGACAACACGGGCACCACGTGTTGGTGAAGTGGAAGGGGTCAATTATTTCTTTCGCTCAAAAGAAGAGTTTGAATCTCTATTAAGTGAAGATGCATTTTTAGAATATGCAAAAGTGTATGATAATTACTACGGCACACCAAAACAACATGTAATGGATTTATTAGATGAAGGTAAAAGTGTACTGTTAGAAATTGATATTCAAGGTGCTATGCAAGTAAAAGAACGTTTTAGTGATGCTGTATTTATTTATATAGTGCCACCGTCTTTAACTGAGTTATCTGAGCGTTTACATAACCGCGGTACAGATGCGAAAGAAGTTATTGATAAACGGCTGTCATTAGCTTGTTCTGAATTGGCATTAGCTCATCGATATGACTATATAGTTGTAAATGATGATCTCGGAGAGGCATCAGAGAAGGTTGCTTCTATTTTACGGGCAGAATCCTGTAAGATTAGTCGTAATAAAGAGCAAATCCAATATATTTATAAACAGTATCAAGAGTCTAAGGAGAAGTGATAGTATGATGGTAAAACCTCCATTGAAAAAATTGGAAAGTCAAGTTGATAGCAAATATACTTTGGTAACATTGGCAGCTAAACGCGCTCGTGAATTAACAGATGGCGAACAATGCTTAGCTGAATCTACACATGCAACTGACAAGCCTGTATCCTTGGCATTTTATGAAATTGCCGAAGGTGAAGTGACTTATAAACGCACAAAAGAAGGCATTAAATAAGATTAATCAATTCCTTGTATCCTTGATACAAGGAATTTTTAAAAGGAGAAGAACATGCGCGGAAAACATATCATTGTCGCTGTATCTGCAGGTATTGCAGCGTATAAGGCAATTGAAGTAGTAAGCCGACTTCGTAAAAAGGGTGCTGAAGTAAAGGTTGTTATGACTGAAAACGCCACTCATATAGCTTCACCACTTACATTTGGTGAAATTAGTGGACATCCTGTAGCTATCGACATGTTTGAACAAGTACACCAATGGGATGTGGAGCATATTGCACTAGCAACATGGGCAGATGCATATGTGGTTGTACCTGCTACAGCAAATGTGATTGGCAAAATCTATGCCGGTATTGCAGATGATATGCTAACGACAACAATAATGGCTACTACGGCGCCAAAATATCTTTGTCCTGCTATGAATACCGAAATGTATAATAATCCTATTACGCAACGAAATTTAGAGGGATTACAGGCTTTGGGGTACCATATTATGGAACCGGCTGAAGGTTGGCTTGCTTGTGGTGTTACAGGTGTAGGGCGTCTACCAGAGCCTGAAGCCATTGTAGAATGGCTTGAATCGCAGATGTGCAAATCTAATGAACTTGAAGGTACCACAGTACTTGTTACAGCTGGTGGTACGCAAGAAAACATCGATCCTGTTCGTTATATTGGGAATCGTTCTAGCGGCAAAATGGGGTACGCCATTGCTGAACAAGCAGCACGCATGGGGGCTAATGTTATTTTAGTTAGTGCTCCTACATCTTTAGCTGTACCAAGTGGCGTAGATTTTGTTCCTGTTAATTCCGCCTTGTCTATGCAACATGCTATTGAATCTCGATACGATAAGGTAGATGTAGTTGTTATGGCCGCTGCAGTATCTGACTTTAGAGTCCTTCATAAAGCAGAGCAAAAAATCAAAAAAATGGAGTCTATGACATTAGAACTTGTTAAGAATCCAGATATCCTACAAGGTTTAGGTGCTAAAAAGAAACATCAAATTCTTGTAGGGTTTGCAGCAGAAACAGAACATGTAATCGAGTATGGTCAAGATAAGGTAGCTAGAAAAAATCTAGATATGCTTGTAGCCAATGATGTAAGTAAGTCTAATGCTGGTTTTAATGTAGATACAAATGAAGGCTACTTCTTATATCCTAATAAAGATCCAAAAGAAATGCCTAATATGAAAAAATCTGAGTTAGCTCATAACATTATGAAAGAAGTTGTGGAATTAGTAAAAGATAAATAACACGATACATGAGATTATCTTATGTTTGTAGTTTGTAATTGATAGAAAGAAGTGTTATTTACATGTTTGCTATTCAAAAAGCTTATTTGGATGGCTCGTTGAGCAAAGATAAATGGAGTAATAATATTATAGCTGGTTTGGTGGTAGGTGTTGTAGCATTGCCATTAGCGATGGCCTTTGCCATTGCTAGTGGCGTTACACCACAAGCGGGCATCTATACTGCTATTATTGCTGGTATATTCGTATCCTTATTTGGCGGTTCACCTGTACAGATTGCGGGACCTACAGGGGCTTTTATTGTTCTTTTAAGTAGTATAGTTGTAAATTATGGCTTTGAAGGTTTACAAATCGCTACTATGATGGCCGGTCTTATGCTTATTTTAATGAGCGTAGCGAAGTTAGGTACAGTTATCCGATTTATTCCAGCTCCTGTAATCATGGGATTTACTGCTGGCATTGGCGTTACTATTTGGGTCGGTCAATGGCCATATTTCTTTGGTTTTCCACAACTACCCTATATGGCTCATTTTCATGAGAAATTATGGGCTATGATTCAGTCACTACCAAACTCAGATTTACCAACATTGGGCATAGCAGTACTAAGTTTAGCTCTATTGTTGATATTACCTAAAATTCCTTATATTAAAAAAGTACCAGCTCCTATTGTAGCTATGGTAGTTGCTACTATTATTCAATCTATTTATAAATTTCCAAGTGTATTGACAATAGGTAGTGCCTTTGGTGGTATCCCTCAAGGTTTACCGGAATTTTCCATACCAGTCTTGAGTTTTGATAAAATATTAACTTTAATCGGAGCTGCTTTTACCATTGCTATGCTGGGTGCTATAGAATCATTGTTATCTGCAGTTGTAGCGGATGGTATGAGTGGTACAAAGCATGAATCAAATACTGAGTTGTTTGGACAAGGACTGGCTAATATATTTGCCCCTTTATTCGGTGGTATTGCATCTACAGGAGCGATTGCGCGTACTGCTACCAATATTCGCCAAGGTGGTAATTCTCCATTAGCTGGTATCATTCATGCCATAACACTATGCATTATCTTGTTATTTTTAGCGCCTTATGCTGTTTATATTCCGTTAGCATCAATGGCAGCCATTCTTTTTGTTGTTGCCTATAATATGAGTGATGCGCCGCGATTTGTTCGCATGCTTATTTTAGCGCCACGACCAGATCAAGTCATTTTACTGCTCACATTCTTTTTAACCATTTTTACAGACTTGGTTGTAGCCGTAAACGTAGGTGTAGTACTGGCTGTATTACAATTCATGCGTAAAATGGTTAATACTATTGACGTGCACGAAGCAAGTTATGCTGAATTATCTGAGCAGATTAAACATGAAATCACAATACATCCTGATATCATGGTATATACAGTAGAAGGTCCGTTATTTTTTGGTGCTATAAGTGCTTTTGATCGGGCATTAAATTCGATTCATAAAGATCCTAAATATTTGATAATTCGTTTTGTGAAAGTACCATTTGTGGATTTAACGGGCTTACGTATATTACGTAGTATCATCGAAGAACTGCAAAAGCGAGGTATTGAGGTGTTACTAAGTGATGTAAGTTATGATATACGACGTGAAATGTACAAGTCTGATTTTTTAGATATTCTTGGTCGCCATCACATGTATCGAAAATTTGATAGTGCTCTTCACAAAGCTGAACACGATTTGGCTTTATTAGAGGCGAAAGAAATATAATAATGACTTGCTTTATCAATGCAAATACACTATAATATTTCTGTAACTCATCAAGAGTAGTGGAGGGATAGGCCCTGTGAAGCTACAGCAACCATTCCAAGAGGAAAAGGTGCTAATTCCTATGACAAATGTCGTTAGATGGGAGGGTCTCTCATGAGTGCATGAGAGGCTTTTTTTCGTATTAGGAGGATAAAATGGCTGAAAAACATATGTTTTTTACTTCTGAATCTGTTACTGAAGGCCATCCAGATAAAATAGCTGACCAAATTTCTGATGCTGTTTTGGATGCGATTATTGAAAAAGATCCAACTGCTCGTGTAGCTTGTGAAACTTTAGTTACTACTGGTCTAGTTCATGTAGTAGGTGAAATTTCTACTAATACATATGTAGATATTCCTCGCATCGTACGTGATACAGTTCGTGAAATTGGTTATACACGTGCAAAATTTGGCTTTGACTGCGATACTTGCGGTGTACTTGTTTCTATCGATGAACAATCTGCTGATATCGCTATGGGCGTAGATGAAGCTCTTGAATCTAAAGATGGTAATGGTGAAGCACTAGATAAAATTGGTGCTGGTGACCAAGGTATGATGTTTGGTTATGCATCTAATGAAACCCCTGAACTTATGCCTATGCCTATTTCTTTAGCTCATCGTTTATCCCGTCGTCTTACAGAAGTTCGTAAAGATGGCACTTTAACATACCTTCGTCCAGATGGTAAAACTCAAGTTACGGTTGAATATGTTGATGGTAAACCAAAACGTATTGATACAATTGTTATCTCTACACAACATAGCCCTGAAGTAACTCAAGAACAAATTAAAGCTGATTTAAAACGCTATGTTATTGACGCAGCATTGCCTGCTGAATTTGTTGATGAAAACACAAAATACTTCATCAACCCAACTGGCCGTTTCGTAATCGGTGGCCCTCATGGTGATGCTGGTTTGACTGGCCGTAAAATTATCGTAGATACTTATGGTGGTATGGCTCGTCATGGCGGCGGTGCTTTCTCTGGTAAAGATCCATCTAAGGTAGACCGCTCTGCAGCATATGCTGCTCGTTATGTAGCTAAAAACGTTGTTGCAGCAGGTCTTGCTGATAAATGTGAAGTACAAGTTGCTTACGCAATCGGCGTTGCTCATCCTGTATCTATCTTAGTTGATACTTTTGGTACAGGTCATGTTGAGGAAACTAAAATTCAAGAACTCGTTAAGAAACATTTCGACCTTCGTCCAGCAGGTATTATTGAAATGCTTGATTTGTTAAAACCTCATTATCGCAAAACTGCAGCATATGGTCATTTCGGTAGAACTGATGTAGATTTACCTTGGGAACGTACTGACAAAGCAGCAATTTTAAAAGCTGAAGCTGGCTTATAATACAAAAGGTCTTAGTAGAATTTCTACTGAGACCTTTTATAATAGATGAAAGGAAATAGTGTATGCGTGTCGCAAAAGTTATTATTAATAGACCTGCTAAACAACTTCATAAACCATTAAGCTACTTAATGCCTGAAAAGTTTGGGAATGTCTTACCTGGCACACGTGTACTTATTCCATTAGGCAATAGTCGTGAAGAGGGCATTCTAATTGGTTATGAAGAATTATTAGAATCCCCTGAATTTAAATTACGAAATATTGTTCAAGTATTAGACAATGAACCGTGGTTTACCCCTGAAATGATGGACACTGCACGTCGTATAAATGAATATTATTTATTCTCTTATGGCGATGCACTACGTTTGTTTACGGTTAATAAAACCCTTAAATCCTATGAAGCGCCTAAGGAAGAGTGGCTTGTTGTTACGCCTGCTTTTTCTGTAGAACAATTTAGTGAGCGAAAAAAGAAGCAACGGGAATTGGCAAAATATTTACTTGAAGTAGGTGGTGCATCAAAAGCTTTATTATTGGCCAAAGGATTTTCACGTATGGTCATTAAACAAGTGAGTGAAGCTCAGGGGATTACCATTGAATCTAGATTTAAAGCTACAAAGACTACCTTTGATGAACTGTTTACAGCAGAAGTCAATATACCATTAACTGATGCACAACAAGCGGTATATGAGCCTATTCAAAAGGCGATGAATTCACATCAACATAAAACCTTTTTATTGCATGGGGTAACAGGTAGTGGAAAAACGCAACTATATTTAAAAGCCACAGCAAAATGTATAAGTCAAGATAAGACGGCTATTATACTGGTTCCAGAAATTATTTTGACAGATCAAATTGTACGGCGCTTTGTAGAAACCTTTGGTGATGAAGTTGTAGTATTTCATAGTAAATTGACGGTCCAACAACGCAATAATAACTGGGAGCGTTTGCGTCGTAAGGATAGCCATATTATCATTGGTGCCCGATCTGCGGTATTTGCTCCTGCAGAGAATATTGGTCTTATCGTAGTCGATGAAGAACATGATACATCTTATAAGCAAGAGGATATGGTTCGTTACCATGCCCGCAATGTTGCCTTATGGCGCGGAGAAGCACATGGTTGTCCTGTCATATTAGGCTCTGCTACACCAGCTGTTACTTCTTATTATAAAGCCAAGCAAGGGGAGTATCAGTTGCTAGAGTTGCCTCACCGAATTTTTGAACAACCAATGCCAAAGGTAACAATTGTTGATATGAAGGAAGAAATTCTTCATGGTAACTATTCTGTTTTTTCTGATGCTATGAGTAGCTTGATTCAAAAAACATTGAATGAACATAATCAAATGATTATTCTTTTGAATAGACGTGGTTATAATACCTTTGTTATGTGTAGAGATTGTGGGGAAACCATTATGTGTCCACATTGTGATGTGGCCATGGTGTATCACCAGGCTGGTGAGGAATTACGTTGTCATTATTGTGAACATCATGAACCAATTCCTACGGTATGCCCAAAATGTCATAGCAAACGTATTAAGTTCTTTGGGTCAGGCACACAAAAGGTTGAAGAAGAATTACGACAGCACTTTAAATCTGCACGTATTGCTCGACTTGATCAAGATGTGACAAAGAATAAGCAATTAGCAGAAGATATTTTACATGATTTTGGGGCCCATAAATATGATATTTTATTGGGAACTCAAATGGTATCAAAAGGGCATGACTTTAAAGATGTAACAGCTGTTGGTATTTTAACGGCTGATTCCGTTTTAAATATTCCTGTATATACTGCATCTGAACGAACTTTTGATCTGCTTACCCAGACTTCTGGTAGGGCTGGTAGAGGTGATAAAACGGGCAGTGTTGTTATACAAACATATAATCCTTTAAATTATGCTATAATAAAGAGTAAGGCTCATGATTATGTAGGCTTTTACAATGAAGAAATTCAAAATCGTAAAGCCTTAGGATATCCTCCATTTAGAGAGATGATACATATGGTAGTGCGTCATCAGAACATGGACACCTTGGAGACCATTGCTAATCGCATTGTAAGCGATTTAGAGGCTCATAAAGATAATAGCGATATTCTCATCAATGGTCCTTATGAAGCGAGTATTAAAAAGGTACGGGACATGTATCGTTTAGCGATTATGATTCGCGGTACCGATTTATCTAATTTAAAAGAATATATATATAATTCATGGATCTTTACACAAGAAGGACTTTTGATTGATGTAGATCCAGTTTAGTATAGGAGTATAAATGGCTGTATTAGATGTTGTGAAAGCAGGCCATCCCGTTTTAAAACAAATTGCGGAACCTGTAGAACATGTTAATAAAAAACTTAGAGCCCTTATCGATGATATGGCTGAAACAATGTATGAAACCGAAGGCGTTGGACTTGCTGCACCTCAAGTAGCTGTATCTAAACGAATTATCGTCGTAGATGATCATGCTGGTAGTGGTCTCATTGCTTTAATTAATCCTGAAATCACTCATGCCGAAGGTTCACAAGTGGGACCAGAGGGTTGTTTGAGTGTACCAGGTTATTTTGGTGATGTTGAAAGATTCGATAAAGTTACCGTTAAAGGAATTGACCCTCATAATAAAAAGGTAACAATTAAAGCTGAAGGATTCTTGGCGCGTATTTTTCAACATGAAATTGACCATTTAGAAGGGCATTTGTTTATTGAAAAAGCAACTAACTTACGATTGATTACGGATCATCCAGAGGAGAAAGAAATTGTCTAATCAAAAACAATTGCGCGTCGTATTTATGGGGACGCCAGACTTTTCGGTTCCTACTTTAGAAGCATTAATTAAGGCTGGACACTCTATAGTTGGTGTATACTGTCAGCCTGATAAACAAAAAGGTCGCGGTAAACAAGTTCAAATGCCACCTGTAAAAGTGGCAGCTCTGGAACATAATTTACCTGTTTTCCAACCTGTTACCTTACGGGATGAGCAAGTGCAAGCTGAATTAGAAGCATTAAAACCAGATGTAGTAGTGGTTATTGCATACGGTAAAATTTTACCGCCATGGCTTATTCGCTTACCTCAATATGGATGTATTAACGTTCATGCATCTATCTTACCTAAGTATAGAGGGGCTGCGCCGATTCACTATGCTATTTTAAATGGGGATACTAAAACAGGTGTTACCATTATGCATATGGATGATGGTCTTGATACTGGTGATATCATCGATATCGTAGAGACCGATATTTTACCTGGTGAAACAACGGGTCAATTATTTGAACGTATGGCCGTACTTGGTGGCGAAACGATTGTACCTGTATTAACTCGTTGGGTTAACGGAGAGATTGTAGCTACTCCACAAGATGACTCAATAGCTACACATACGACCAAAATTACAAAAGAAATGGGACACATTGATTGGTCTAAGCCTGCTAATGAAATTGCAAACCTCATTAGAGGACTTAACCCAGCTCCTGGATGTTATACATATCTCGATGGAAAACGTTTAAAAGTATGGTCTGGAGAAGTGGTTCCCAGTGATACGACTCACTGTTTGATAGATGTTCATGGTAAACATGTACCAATTGCTATTTCAGCCACAACTGTTCCTGGTACAATCGTATCTAAAACAGCCGGGTTAGGTGTATTTTGTGGTGATGGAAATATACTTCTATTAACAGAAGTACAACCGGAAAATAAAAAGCGTATTTCTGCTACCGATTTTATTAATGGACATCAGATAAAGGAAGGTATCGTTTTTGGAGACTCAATGTAAGCAGTACGAAACGTATCCGTTATACCTGATATTATCATCAATTACATGTGCTTTAATTACTGCCATAATCGGCTTTCTAATGTATGTTTTAGAACCGGGGCTTACACAATTACATCCTATTGCACCCATAATTATTACAGTTGTTTTTTCTGTATGTATTGGTGTTATATGGTTATTGTGTTTATCCTTGATTATTGCTAGTTTCGGTATAATACGGTTACATCCTATTGTTTTAAGACTAGCCAATCAGTTTATATATGGATTATTTCCATTATCCTTATTGATTGGTAAAGTGAGAGGGGTTACTAAGGATCAATTGCGTCAATCTATGATTGATTTGATTAATCATCTCGTGATGCTAGATATGTATACGGTTGATCCAAAACGCATATTGTTATTAACACCGCATTGTTTACAGGAAAGCTCTTGTGTTCATAAGGTTACACATGATGTATATAATTGTAAGCAGTGTGGTAGATGCCAGGTTGGAAGTTTATTACAAGTTGCCAAAGATTATGGTTGTCAATTTATAGTTGTTACAGGTGGTACATTAGCGCGAATGAAGGTAAAAGAAGCAAGGCCTAAGGCTATTGTAGCCATTGCTTGTGAACGTGATTTAGCAAGTGGTATGGCCGATGTATTTCCTATACCTGTCATTGGTGTTTTAAATGAAAGACCTAATGGACCATGTTGCAATACTACAGTGGATCCTGAACGAGTTCGTGCAGCAGTTGAACAATTAATTGGTAGGAAAAACAATGACTGAAGTAAAAAGTTATGAACAACAAAATATTCGATTGCTCGCAGTGAAAGCTTTGAGTGATATTAATCGTAATGGTGCTTATGCGAATATTAAGTTACAGGAGTATTTACAGAAATATCATCTATCCGATTTAGACAGACGATTTTTTACTGAGTTGGTATATGGTGTTATTCGTAGAAAAAATTATCTTGATGCCATTATTATTCACTTTGCAAAACGACCTCTCAAGAAATTATCTTCAATGGTTGTAGAAATTCTTAGACTAGGTATTTACCAAATTATCTATATGGATAAGGTACCTGAAAGTGCAGCTGTCAATGAATCTGTTAAATTGGCTAAAAAGTTAACTAGAGGTTTATCTGGTTTTGTAAATGCAGTGTTACGTTCCGTTTTGCGTGAAAGTGATAGTATTTCTATTGATGAACTTGCTAAATCTGAGGCTGAAGAAATTTCTTTCATTTATAATCAACCATTATGGCTGGTTAATTTATGGATGAATGAAATGGGTAAGGATAAGACTATAGATCTTTGCGCTTGGTTTAATGAACAACCTAGATTGACGGCACGTATCAATACGATAAAAATATCTATTGAGGATTGCCTAAAAGAATTACAAGATTTAGGTTGGACCGTTGAGCAGGATACATATATTCCAGAAGTAGTTTATATTAATGCGCATCAAGGCCATTTAGAAAAAGCAAAACCTGTTATCGATGGGCACATTACCTTTATGGATAAAGCATCTATGTTAGTGGCCCATGTAGTAAATCCGCAGCCAGGAGAGCGCATATTAGATTGTTGTGCTGCGCCAGGTGGTAAGTCTATGCATATGGCAAGCCTCATGAATAATACAGGCGCTATTATGAGTTGTGATATATACGATCATAAATTAGACCTTATGAATCACAATGCTCAGCGATTGGGCGTATCTATTGTTTCTACTAAGCTCCAAGATGGTCGTTATTTACCTGATAATTGGAAGGAACAATTCGATCGTGTCTTAGTTGATGCGCCATGTTCTGGACTTGGCATTTTACAAAAAAAATTAGATATGCGTTGGAGAAAAACAGAATCCTTACTTACTGAATTGCCTCCATTACAGCTTGAAATATTAGAAAAAGCCGCTGAAATGGTCAAAGTTAACGGATATTTAGTATATTCTACATGTACGATCAATAGCGGTGAAAATGAGGATGTATTGGAAAAATTCTTAGCAACTCATAAGAACTTTGTTATTGACCCTGTATCCTATGAAGGATTACCACCATCTACCGATGGTATGATTACAACATATCCACCGCGAGATCATATGGATGGATTCTTCATGGCTCGTATGAAGCGCATATCATAATAATAGAAATGGAGTACCATGATAGAATTATTGGGTAAGTCTTTAGAAGAATTACAATCTATCTTTAAGACCCATAATATACAAAAGTTTCGAGCGAAACAGTTAATCGACTATATCTATCATAGATATGTGTTTGATTTTCAAGACATGACACAATTTCCAAAAGAATTGCGTCAATGGTTAAGTGATAACTGTATTATTTCTTTACCTACATTAATTACAGAGTCTGTTTCTCCAGATGGGAAGACTCGTAAAATACTCGTTGAAATGACAGATCAAAGCCGAGTAGAAGCCGTTTTGATGGAACAACATTATGGATATTCTGTATGTGTTTCTTCTCAAGTGGGCTGTGCTATGGGATGTGTATTCTGTGCTTCAACACAAGGCGGTTTATACCGTGATTTGACAGTGGCTGAAATCATAGGTCAAGTTGTTATCTTCGGGGCTCTTACTAAAGAGCAAATTCATTCTGTTGTCGTTATGGGCGCAGGTGAGCCGTTACAAAACTATGATAATGTGTTACAAGCTTTACAACTGTTACACGATCCTGTAATTTGTAATATTAGTTATCGTAAGATGACGATTTCTACCTGTGGATGGGTTCCTAACATCTATAAGCTAGCTGATGAAGGATTGCCTATAACATTAGCACTCTCATTACATGCTACAAATAATGAAGTGCGTCGTAGTATTATGCCTGTTGGGGCTCGTTATGAATTGACGGAAGTCTTAGATGCGGTAAAATATTATTATGATACGACTCAACGTCGTATTACCTTTGAGTATATCCTTATAGATTCTGTAAACGCATCTATGGAGGAGGCTCATGCTTTGGGAGAAATCTGTAAGAATTTCCCTAATTGCCATGTAAATTTAATTCCTGTTAATGGCAATGAACATATTGAATTATATAAACCATCTATTACGAATATGAATACATTTAAAGACATCGTCAGTTCCTATGGTGTATCAGTAACGGTACGAAAGGAAATGGGCGATGCAATCCAAGCCGCATGTGGGCAGTTAAAGGCTGCTCATGGTCGGAAAAAGGAGAATCATGAATAATTTTGTTGGTTTAAGTAAAATTGGACTTGTGCGTCAGCGCAATGAAGATCGATTTTTTATAGACGGTCCTATTTGTGCTGTCACTGATGGCATGGGTGGCTATAGTGGTGGTGAAATTGCTAGTACCTATGCTGTTGATGAAATAAAAGAATATTTGGCCTCCCTTCAAACGGTTGGTCAACAAGACTTATGTGATGCTATTATTCATGCAAATGAACGTATAGCCAATCGCGTAGCTCATGAAGAACGTCTTGCTGGTATGGGTACTACTGCTGTTGTTACAGCTATTAATGGTAACCAATTATACTGGGCAAGTGTTGGCGATAGTCGTTTGTATGTATATAGAGATGGTCTTTTACGACAAATTACTACAGATCATTCTATGGTACAAGAATTATTAGCTGCTGGAGAGATTACAAAGGATGAAATGCTAAATCATCCTCAAAGAAACTTATTAACCCGTGCAGTCGGTGTTGATGATACTTTAGAGGTAGATAGTGGTGTAGAATCCATTCTTCCAGGTGATCGTATTTTACTTTGCACTGATGGACTATGCGGTTATGTATCAGATGATGTAATAGCTAGTGCTTTACAATCTACTGATGATGATATGAAAGTTATAGAATCATTAATGGAAACCGTATATGATGTCGGCGCAGGAGATAATGTGACCATTGTGGTGGGAACAATCTAATCTAGAAATGGAGAAATAATGAGTACTATGAATATAAAAGGTATACTTCTAGATAACCGCTACCGAATAGTTGATAAAATTGGCGTTGGTGGAATGGCTGACGTATACCTTGGAGAAGATACCTTACTAGGTAGACAAGTAGCAATTAAAGTATTGCATGCTAACTTTGCCAATGATGATGAGTTTGTTACGCGTTTTAAACGAGAAGCACAAGCTGCAGGCAAACTAAATCATCCTAATATTGTAAACATGTATGATGTAGGGTTTGATCAAGACTTACACTATATCATTATGGAATATGTAGATGGTGAAACATTAAAAGAATACATTACTCGTCATGGCAGACTATCCATAGATGAGGCTGTTAAATTCACAATTGCTATTGCTGAGGGTTTAGAGCACGCGCATACAATGGGAATAGTACATTGTGATATTAAACCACATAATGTTATTATCACTCGTACTGGTCGTGTAAAAGTTACTGACTTTGGCATCGCTCGAGCTATGAATGCTACCAATACCGTGATGTATACGAACTCTATTTTAGGGTCAGCCCATTATTTATCACCAGAACAAGCTAGTGGTAAACCTGTAGATGGAAATACTGATATTTACTCTTTAGGGGTAGTTTTATATGAAATGCTTACTGGAAGGGTTCCTTTTGAAGGGGAAACACCAATCGCAGTAGCATTAAAACATGTGCGTGAAAAAGTAGCTCCTCCAACCCGATATAATCCGTCTATTCCACCGCTTTTAGAAGCAGTAGTAATGAAGGCTCTATCTAAAAATCCTGCGGATCGTTTTGATTCTATTTCTGATATGATTAGTGATTTACGATTGTCCCAAGGATTTACAATGGGGAAAACACAACGTCATGAACCATATGACTTTGCTACACAAATGATTCCAGCTGTTGATCCTGAAGCTATGGAGGATTTCAGTACCATTCAAGAAGAGCAAAAAGATGAGGGTAAAAAGAAGAGTATGTTAAGTAAAATAGCATCGATTCCACAAAAATATATTGTTCTAGGTGCTGCTGTTATTTTCTTAGTAGCATTCTTAGGTGCCTTCTTGAGTTATGGTAACTTCTGGAGCAATACAACAGTAGATGTACCTAATGTTGTAGGTAAACAAGTATCTGTAGCTAAAAATATTTTAGAAGATAAACATTTGCGCGTATCTACGAGTGAAGTTACAAACCCTGATGTACCAGCAGGTCAAGTTATTTCTCAAACTCCAGGGGCTGGGGAAAAGGTTAAAGAACAACGCACAATACACCTTGTCGTTTCTAAAGGTGTTGGTGATATTACTGTGCCAGACTTATCCGGTTTAACTGTAGAACAAGCACGACAACGCCTCAAAGATGTAGGTTTAGTTGTGGGTAAAGTAACTCAACAATCTGTTGATAATAAACCTGATGGCGTTATTATTGCTCAAAGTCCATCTGGTGATTCTAAAGTTTCTAAAGGCACTACAATTGATCTCGTTGTAAATAAAGCAAAAGCTAAAAAGATTCAAATGCCAAACGTTATTGGTATGACCTTAAAAGATGCGCGAGATACATTGAGCAATGCTCATCTCGGCGTTAATCAAGTAGCTGGTTCAGTAGAAGAAAAATCTATCGTAACAGAGCAAAGCATTAAAGCTGGTGATGAAATTGATGAAGGCGCTACAGTAAACTTAACGACTGAATATAAAGATGATAAAAAGAAATCTGATAAAAAGTCGGATAGCAGCAGTAATAAGACGACTGGTACCGTAGATATCACGGTCCCAGCAGGGTCTAAAAATCAAGAACTTAAAATTGTCGTAAAAGATGATGAAGGTTCTGCTGTTATTTATGATGATACAAATAAACCTGGTGATCGTATCGTTAAAAAAGTGTCTGGTGTAGGCAATGTACGTATTGAGGTTTATCTCAATGGTGCATTAGTACAAGAAACAGCATTATAAGGGGAATTATGATTACAGGCATTGTTGTCAAAAATATGAATGGTTACTTTTATGTACAAGACGATAGCGGTACTGTTCATGAATGTAAAGTTCGAGGCAGATTGAAGAAAGGTCGCTACAGTTTACTTGTTGGTGACCGTGTTACGATTTCAGAGGATGGATTCGTTGAGTCCATCCATGATCGTCATAATGCTATGGTAAGACCTGCGGTAGCTAATATAGATCAAGTTGTATTGGTTGTAGCTGCCCATGAGCCAGATATTAATGAGTTATTACTCAATAAAATGCTGGTTATGATTGAGCATGCAGATATTCCTATTGTATTATGTATCAACAAATGTGATTTGATGGATTCAGATACGGAAGAGATGGTAAAACTTTATCAATCTATCGGCTATGAAGTCTTGATGACATCAACATATAATATGACTGGTATTGATGACTTACGTCATGTCTTAGAACACAAGGTAACTGCTTTTGCAGGTCCTTCCGGGGTTGGTAAAAGTAGTTTATTAAATGCAGTGGACCCTAAGTTTGCATTCCAAACGGGAGAGGTTAGTGACAAAATTAAGCGTGGTAAACATACTACTCGTCATGCTTCCTTGTATAGTTTGAATTCAAATTCCTTTATCATGGATACACCAGGCTTTAGCGCCATTGAGTTCAATGATGTTTCCTTAGAACGGTTACCTACGTTATTCCCTGAATTTAGTGATTATGTTGATACATGTAAATTTAATCCTTGTTATCATGAACATGAACCTATTTGTGGCATAAAAGATGCTTTAGAGGCTGGCCATATTCATCAAGGACGATATGATGCATATATGTCTATACGTAATGACATAGAAAGTCAACGAAAGAGGTTTTAAAATGATTAAAATTGCACCATCTATGCTCTCTGCAAATTTTGCAACATTAAGTGAAGAAATAAAATCCATTGAATTAGCAGGAGCGGACTTATTGCATATTGATATTATGGATGGTCATTTTGTACCAAACTTAACTTTTGGTGCACCTATAGTAAAAGCAATCCGTCCTTATACACAACTACCATTTGATGTTCATTTAATGGTTACTAATCCTGGTGATTACGTAGAAGAGTTTGCAAAGATTGGTGTAGAGTATTTTACATTCCATCAAGAAACAGTGCCTCATATGCATCGATTGATTCAACATATCAAACAATGTGGTATGAAAGCAGGGGTATCACTTAATCCAGGTACACCAGTATCTTTATTGGAGGATGTAGCAGCTGATCTTGATATGATTTTAATTATGTCCGTAAATCCTGGCTTTGGTGGTCAATCCTTTATTCCAAACGCTATTAAAAAAGTTAAACAAGCTAAAATGCTATTGGAAGAAGTGGACAACACAACTGCAGTTATTGAAGTAGATGGTGGTATTAATGATATTACTTGTGTACCTATTAAACGAGCAGGTGCTACAATTTTAGTTGCTGGTTCCGCTGTGTTTGGCGCTGATGATCGAGCAAATATGATTGAGGCCATTAGAAATAACTAGTTATTATAATAATTGTTATTTTGAGTTTACTATCTTAATAATATGAGTAGTATCTAAACAGTATTATGTTTTGAAATAATAGCTACTAGAAAAATAATTTTATAATCAAATAGAAGGAGTGAGGTTTTCTTAAATAAATCCTCACTCCTTGCTTGCTTTTAGAATAATTTTTTGGTAAAATTACTGGGTATGAAAAATATGCACGTCGGTGGACTTCGGTACTGTGCCTAATTTTGGGTGACCCGAAGGATGAAGCGGCGGAG